>DAOTYR010000413.1:0-4038 GCA_034434655.1 Chloroflexaceae bacterium | reverse complement strand
ACCACGGCCCGGTCGATGAAGCTGGCCACATCGGGCGCGTCAAGCGCCGTCTCGCCCAGGAAGGGGCCGAAGTGCTCGCGGGTGAAGAGCGGCTCGTCCGCATCTTCCGGATCGAGGTTGGGAACCAGGGTCCAGGGCAGTTCACCTTTGCCGGGCAGGCCCAGACGGCGCACATCGGCATGCCGGGCTAGAATGGCGGCGTAGGTGGCCTCGCTGCCGGGGTACCAGGCGCGGCGGGTAGGGGTGGCGGCGAGGATCTGCTCGAAGCGGCCCAGGAACTCGTGGCGCAGCGCCCACTGCCGATGCTGGATAATCATCCGCGGGGCATGGCAGAGGTAGCCGCCGTTGAAGACCGCCCAGGTAGCCAGAGCAACGGCCTGGGCCTCCAGCTCGGCGGGCTTCCAGGGGCCAGGAACGATGATCGCCGGTGTGACGTTGCCCACTTCAGCGGTGAACGGCCGGTCCAGAGGGGGCGGGCCGGCCAGGAGTTGCTCATAGGTCTCGCGCGAGCCGGTCAGGTGCACGCAATCAACGGCGGGATGGTGGGCGAGGTAGAACCCAACCATGGCCCCGCCGGTGAGCAGGCGCAGGTAACCGCCGGCGATCAGCGGCGCGAAGGCCTCGGCGAAGAGCGGCTCGAGGTAGCTGTTGATCGGGCTGAACTTGAAAGCCACTACCCGGCCTTCAACGAAGAGCTGGTAGAGGATGTCCGTCGGGACGACCAGCGCAGCGTTCCCCGCGCCGAGGACGGCCACCACCTGGCCAGGGTGCGGCTCGCGGTAGGCCCAGGCCTGGGAACTGATCGTCTCCTCCAGCGAAACACCAGGCCGCATCCAGACCTCGGCATGCATGCCGGGCTGGGTCAGTTCCTCGTAGATATCATCAGGATAGACCCGCACCACGGCCTGGTCGCCAGGGCCACGGTAGGGCGGGTGGGGGAGGCGGGGATGGCCGTAGCGCTCGATCTCGGCCAGGGAGCGGCGAAGCAGGCGTGCGTAGCGGATGTTCGTCGCCACCCCGAGCCACTCCTCGCCCTCGGCATGGCCACCGGGCGGCAGCCCTCTGGCCTCCAGCGAGGTAGCCACGAGGCGCGGCCCGATGCGGAGCAACCCCGCGACGACATCTTCGAGCAGGGCGCCGCGCTGCGCGGGGCCGAGGCGCGCCCAGGCGCCGGCATAGGCGCGCAACTCCTCCAGCGCCGCGTCGAGCGCCGCGCGCTGCTCAGGAGTAAGCTCATCTTCTGGCGTTGGCGGAACGGCGCGGGCCTGATCCGCTCCACCGCGATCAACCGTCGTGCTTGTCATCGCCTTCCTCCTTGAAGTCGAATGGACAGCGAACGACACCCAGAAACGCGCGTCGGCGCGCGTGATTCTATCATAGCCCCGGCGCCCGCTTCCGTGCGAGAATAATCCGGCACCGTGCGTAGCAGGGTCGCTACCGGGGGGCGGCGCCGCTACGGGGGTACGACCGAAGCGCGCCAGGGGCGCGCGACCACGGGGCTGCGGCGGGGGCGCCCGCTGCGGCCCTACTCCCCCAGGCGTCCTTCCACGATGACATCCGCCCCACACAATGTCACCGTGACATCGTGGAGCATGCGGGCGTCGGCCAGGCGGGTGATGCCCAGGTCGCCAATGGCGCTGATACCCTCTCCGAGGATCTTCGGCGCGACGCAGACGGCCAGCCGGTCGGCCAGGCGCGCCCGCAGCAGCGCGGTGATCACCCGCGCGCCGCCCTCGACCATCAGCGACGCCACGCCGCGCCGGTACAGGGCCGCCATCAGCGCGGCCAGGTCCACGCCCCCCTCCGACCCCGGCGGCAGCGCCAGCACCGTGGCCCCCAGCGCCTCCAGAGCGGCGCGGCGGGCGGGCGCCACGCCGGCCACGCAGGCGACGATGGTGCCATGCGCCGCGCCATCGCGCAGCACGGCAGCCTCGGGGGGGAGACGCAGGGCGCTGTCGAGAACGACGCGCAGGGGATCGCGGCCCGGCGCGAGCCGCACGGTCAACCGCGGGTCATCGGCCAGCACGGTGCCGATGCCGACCATGATCGCGTCGTGGCGCGCGCGGAGTTCGTGGGCGAAGCGCAGCGACTCCGGGCCGCCGATCCACTGCGAACTGCCCGTCCGCGTCGCCAGACGGCCATCCAGGGTCTGGGCGTAGCTGATGGTAATCGAAGGACGCATGGTTCAATGGGGAATAACCGGTTCGTGAGGGCCTGCGGCCCTCCACACCTTCCCGCGTCAATCACAATTCTATGCTACAATCGCCCAGCCACGAGGGAAGGCTGGGAACTCTCAAAGGCCGGACAGCGTCGAATGGAGCAACCTTGTGATAGATCTGTCACCTTCTGTCGGCAAGCTGGAAGATTTTAGTTTCGTCCGTCCGTTCAAAGACCAGCATATGGCCCTTCACAGCCGAAGCGTGATGCTGGCGTTGAGTCACGTGATCGAACAGGCCGCGGAAGACAACCCCGATACGCGCCTGATCGCCACCTTCCAACGCCTCGGCCTGTATCAACGGCAGGCCGAACGCTACCAACGCCTGGCGAATCGCTGTCCGCAGGTATTCGTTCTAGGCTTCCCCGATGTGCGCCCTGAGATGCCCGCAGGCATCACCCTCGTTACCCTGGAAGCAACCTGGCCGTTGGTCCATGAATGGGTGGTCATTGCCTGGGGACCCACATGCACGGCTGCGCTCATCGCGTATGATGTGGAACACCGGGCGCCCGAAGAACGCTCGAAGCATTTTCGCGGTCTCTGGACCACCCAGAGCGATCAGATTGACGCCGTCGTCAGGGCATTTTACGCCGCTCTGCAGCAACCAGCGCCGGTTATCAATCGCGACAGCCGGGCAACCTATTGGACGAACACGTCAATCCAGAAGGCGCTCCGGGCGCGCCTCCGGGCGATGCGTTGAGTGAGGGGCCTCGGCGGCCAGGCCGTACATCAGGGGCAGCGGCGGCACGTCCGCGGGCGGCAGCCAGCGCCGCCCCGGCGCGGGGCGCATACGGGCGAAGGGGCGCTCGCCGTTGACGAAGGGGTGCTCGCGCAGCGCCACGATCCGCAGCCCGGCGGTAGCCAGGGCGCTCACCACCTCGCCGACGCCCCAGCGAAACAGATGGCAGGGGTGCGGATTGACGAAATCCTGCTGACGCCCGGCGAAGCCGCCCGGCGACAGACCGCCCGCCGCTGCACCGACATAGTCGCCCACGCCGGGCAGGGTCAGCCGCGCGCCACCCGCGGGGTAGCCGTGGGCAAGCCGCCATTCCTGGTCGAACATGTTCGAGAGCGGGTGAAACTCCATCAAGACGAAGCGCCCTCCGGGGGCCAGCACGCGCGCCACGCCGCGGGCGAACGCCGCCAGGTCGGGCAGCCAGCAGATCACCCCATAGCCGGCATAGACCCGCTCGAAGGCCCCGGCCGACGCGGCGGCGAGGTACGTATACACGTCGTCGTGAACGAAGCGCGCCGCGATCCCCGTCTCCACACTGAGCCGCCGCGCCTCGGCAATCGCGGCGTCGCTGAGGTCCACGCCGGTGGCCTCGGCGCCCAGCGCCGCCAGGCTGAGAGTATCCTGGCCCGTGTTGCACATCACATGCAGCAGGCGCGTTCCGGCCACCTCGCCCAGCAACTCGCGCTCCTCGGGGAAGAGGGTCAGCCCCCCGGCGCGCAGAAAGGCCGCCAGGTGGGGGCGGTGGCTCGCATGGGCCGGCACGGCGGCATTCCACGACCGGCGGTTTTGTTCGTTGATGGTTGGGTCGGCCATGCGTTACGTCGTTACGGGTGGGGAAACCAGGTTTCCCCATCCCCTTGCCTGTGAGCGGGCGTCGGCTGCCACAGCCGATTGGCCGAACGCTCTACCTATGAGGCCCCCTACCGATAGGGCAGGCGCTGGGTAAGGGTTCACACCTGGGGTAACACCCGCGCCTGGGAGCGCGGGCGTCCCGCCATCGTCGCGTCTCCGCGGGCAAGATGGTCTTTGAATAAATAATCCGGTATAGCCCGCGCAGGCGGGCTTCGCATTCCGTAGCCGAGGGCTT
>DAOTYR010000412.1:0-25680 GCA_034434655.1 Chloroflexaceae bacterium | reverse complement strand
TCGTAGGCGATCTCCTCGACCAGCAGCGGGGTGCCGGCGGCCATGTCGCCATTGCCGAGCTGGCGGGCGCGGGCGCGCAGGGCGTTGCGCAGCCGGCGCTGCTCCACGCCGAAGCCGGCGGGGGCGACCTCGCGCTCAAGGGCCAGGGCGGTGAGGGCGGTGCGCGCGGCGGCCTCGGCGGCGTCGCGGGCGTTGATCACGGCCTTCTCGAAGGCGCGGCGCAGAGTGTCGTCAAGTGGCGCCATCGGGGACTTCTTATACCATTTTGGCTTGCCGATTTTGGATTGTGGATTGCCGCGCATGGCGTTCCAATGCGCTCTGACGGTAACACCTATGCGGGTTGCTCAATTCCAATTGGTATTAAGCATCAGCCGGGTCTTGTCCGTCTTCGTCCTGTGCTTGCTGCTCGATCAGGGCCTCAATCTCCTGGATGAGGAATGGCAGGTTGGGTTCGGTGAAACTCAGGCCTGGCGCCGGCACCCGGTGATGTTTGATGTCGGGAGGAATATGCTTATGGTGCGGATGTGTTTCCTGCAGCGCCGGGTCGTTGGGATGCGGCTGTGGATCGTACCAGTACAGCTTCTGGTCAGCCTGCCAGACTTCGTAGCCATAACCATCAATGACCCCGGGCAAGCGCTCGAACGTGAGCCGTTCACGGATGCTCAGCCGGAGATCAGCATCAAAGGCAATCTCGCCGGAAACCCGCGCCAGGGTTGCGCCGGAGCGCACAAAAATCAGATTCGAATGGCGGATCGAAGAGAACTGCTCCGCCAAGGTATAGACAAACAGCTCGTAATCTTCTGGCGTGCGCAACGGGTTCATCATGCCGTCACTCGAATTAAGCCTGCGAGGCTTGGAGAGCCGTGTTGCAGACGCTGTACCTCGTTACGGTACGCGGCCTGGCGCGCAAGCCAGGTCTGATAGGCACTCGCCCATTCACTAAAGTCAAGCACCCAGCTGTCATCAGCGGGTTCTTCGCCACTGATATACGCTGCATAAAAGGTTTCAGAGCGCACTCCATACTTGCGCTCGAAGGCCAGGATATCTTCTTCCAGCGCATGGATATCGGCTAGGAGATCGGGTAGACGCATTGGTCACCTCCACTGTGATCATCCTTCGGGATAGTGGTCACGCCATTCCCGCTTTCGTACCGTACGAACCCACTCGTCCGCCTCGCTCATCTCAGCCCGATCACGCCATCCGGCAAGCTACAGTTGGACATCCAGTCCTGTTGCCAGGAGGGCGAAATACGCCTTTGCCGCTACCATTCTACCGCGCTGTGGTCAGACGATCACCGGGTTACCCTCATCCAGCCGGGCCTGGATCAACGCCCGCACCTCGTCGAGATACTGCTCCAGCTCCTCGCGTGATTTCAGAGTACGCTTCGGCAGGGTCAGCGGCACCGCGCGCGGTTCGAGCAAACGAGCGGCCGCCTCGCGGGCGCGCGCAACTCGCTCGGGCAGCGCGGCAAGGCGCGTCTCCCAGGTCATCAGCGGTGTCGCCTCCAGGGTGGCCAGCAGCTCCTCATCGCTGCCGGTGCGAACCGTCGGGCGCTGGTCGAGATTCTGGGCGGCCAGGATCTGCCGGCGCTGCTCGGCGTCAAGCCGTTCCCACTCCGCCGCCTGCTCCAGCTCGCTCAGCGCCTGGCGGTGCGCGTCGCCATAGCGCTGCGCCGCTTCCTGGAGCGCCGCGCGCAGCGCGTCGAGCAGCCGCGCGGTCAGCGGCGCCAGCGGGTCGGGGTCGCTCAGCAGGCTGCGCTGGCGTTCGATCGCTTCCAGTTGAGGCTGAAGCTCGCCGACCACGGGCAGGCCATCGGCGTGGCGCAGCAGTTCCTGGAGGCGGCGCCAGGCCGGCAGGCGCTGCTCGCGCTTGCCGCGCGCCTCGGACCACTGGCGGTAATCAGCGAGCAGCCGGTCACGCTGGTTGTAGACCTCAACCAGTTGCTCATTGCCGCCCAGCGCACGCAGGTGCCCAAGGTGGTCGCTGTTCGGCGGCGCCGGCAGCGGCGGTGAGCCGCCGGCCTCGGCCGCCAGATCCGCCAGCCGCTTCAGCAATTCGGGCGCGGCCAGGGCCTCCTCGCCGGCCTTGCAGGGCAGCCCCACCTGCTGGCAGAGGCCGCGAATGCCGACCCGCTGGGTCGTGGTGACAGTCACACCCTCGCTGAAGAAGTCGGTCTGGCCGATCTGCGCCCGGCTGATCGCGGTCGCGTTCTGTGGCTGGCCGCCGCGCGTGGCGCGCAAGAAGCCGCCGGCGACCAGGGCCAGCAGCGCGCCATCGACCGCATCCTTCGGCCAGCCGTAGCCGGCCCCCAGGAAGCGCTTCTGGATCTCGCTGCCGCGCCGGCCGTTGGCGCTCACAAAGGCGCGGAGCTCCTGGCAGGCGGGGTGCTTATCCACATCGCCGTGGTAGCCGATGGCGGCCAGCGGGTCACCCGCGCCCTGGCTGGCACGGTTGAAGACCTGGCCCCAGTTGGCGTGGTCGGCCATGGTGAACTTCGGGAAGAGGCGCACCAGCGCGCCCTCGATCGCCTTCGCCACCGAGTCGCGCAGCGTGCCCTCGCTCAGCTCGCCGCCGCCGCCCTTGAAGACCCGGGCCTCGGCGATGATCGCGGCGATCAGGCTGCGCACGGTCTCCTGCTCGGCATCACGGCGCGACACCATGCCGCTGCGCGCATCCTTGCCCTCTTCCGTCGTCGGCATCGCGCGGGTCTCGAGGGTCTCATTGGCGGCGGCAAAGCGGGCCAGGGCCGTCTTCAGGGCCTCGGCATCACCGCGGGGCAGGAAGACAAAGACCGTCGGGCTCTCCTGGCCGGCAGCCTGGGCGTCGTCACGCACCGTGCGCTCGGTCACCGACCACTCATCACGCACCCAGACCGGGATGTTGGCCGTATCGGTCGGCGGCGCATTGGTGCCGAAATGCAGGTCGAACTTGCGCGGGGTCTTGCTCTGGCCCTGCACCGGGTTGATCCCCTTCAGCGTCTCCTCGACCGCGGCGCGCAGCGCATCGCTGCGGTCGCCGGCGATGCGGCCATCATCGGAGATGATGCGCGCATAGCGGCTGCGATAGTCGCTATCCCACTCCTTACTCTCGCGGGTCTGCAGGCGATACTCGCCATCAGCCAGGATCAGCACGCTCTGGTCGACAAGCTCCTGCAGCAACTGGGGAATGCGCTGGCGCAGGGCCGCGCTGCCGGCCGGCAGGTCGGTCACCAGGAGGTCGGCGAGCATCTCGGCGGTGGCGCGCACCCCGGTGGCCGAGGGGCCGTCACTAGGCAGCTTGCCGATCAGGAAGATCGTCGCGCAGAGGCGGGCGCGCAGTTCACCGTCGGGCGTGCCGTCGCGCTGCTCTTCGATCAACTGGGCCAGCTCACGCTGCAGCACGCCGCTCGACAACATACCGGGCTTCTGCTGCTCATAGATAAAATCGCCGGGAACAACCGTGCCGAGCGGGTCGTTCGCCGTCGCGCGCGCCGCCTCGTGCACCATACGCAACTGGGTGCGCAACTGGCCGGCGGTGCCGGCTGTATCGATCGCGCGCAGCGCCCGCTCCCAGAAGCGGCGCCGCACCGGCAGCAACGGATAGTCGGCGATCAGATCACGCTGGTCCTGCGCCGTCGGGCCGATGCGCGCGCCGTTGAGGTGCCGGCTGATCTCGCCGCTGGTGCGATCGAGCACCTGCTGCAGCTCAGGCACGCGGGCCTGGTTCTTGCGCAGCACCACCTCGCGCACCACCCGCTCGACATCGTTATCCGAGAGCATCACCCGCACGGTGAAGCGCCCCTGCAGCTTCTGCAACTGGGCGGTCGCCGTGATCGCCGCCTGGCCGGTCGCCACAAACAGGATCTGGCTGCCGAAATGCGAGGAGACCGCCTCAACCGCATTCTGCACATGGCTGGTGCGGTTCGAGTCATCACCGATGAACTGCTGCAACTCATCGAAGATCAGCAGGGTGCAGGGGATCTTGCTCGGCTTGTCGCTCTGCAGCGCCAGCACCGTACCGATCGTCTCGACCAGTTCCTCGTCGGTGATATCCTCGACATTCGGAAACTGGGTCTTGATCAGCTCGCGCACCTGGCGCTGGTTATCAGCCAGATTCGGATAGGCGGCGAGCAGACTCTCCGCGAGCACCGGCGAGACATACATATTCGGCAACTCGGTCGCGAGGCGCTTGCCCTTCGCCTCGACCCCGGCCTTCACCGCAGCGTAGTAGTCGTTCTGCTTGAGCCAGATCACAAAGCGGGCCGTGGCATACTTCGTTGGCAGGCCGGCGCTGCGAAAGATGATCCCGAGCAGGGCCAGGCGCACATTGCTGCCCGCGCCGGCGCCGAGCGTACCGGCGGCCGACCAGAGCCCGCCCTCGCGCCTGCCCGCAGTCGAGAGCTCCCTGAGCAGATCGTTCACGGAGGTCGGCAGGTTCTGGGGCAAGCTGCGCGCGCGCACGCCGCCGGGCAGTTCGACATCGCGCCAGAGGTACTCCAGCACGCGCACAAAGTGTGACTTACCGCTGCCGTAGAAACCGCTCACCCAGACCGCCGGCTGTTTCGGCTGGCTCAGATGATCGAGGTAGCTATGCAGAATGCGCTCCATCCCCCGCAGATACTCGCCGTCGCAGACAAACGAGCGCAGTTCGTGGCGCAATACCTCCCATTGCTGGTCGTTCTCCGGCTCGACAACCTGGGCCACACCATCATTGGGGATCGTCGTCTGCAGAGGGTCATTGAGAAAAATGTCGCGATTGCATGCCATAGCGCTACTTCTCACTGGTTGCGGTAATGGGGATGGCAAGATAGTTCCAGCCATCGCGTGCGTCGAGCAGACGATAGTTGGCGCCATCATGCTGTCCAGGGAAGAACACCAGGAGCCGCCCGGCGATCGCCGCGGTCACCTTTTCGAGCAGGGCCGAGGCGCGGGTCAGGCCGAAGAGCGAGCCAATGCCGACAATCGCCACGACGGTGTTAGCATCCACCGCTGGCGCCTGCAACTCCTGGAGCACCAGGTCGGCGACGTAGGCGGCATAGTCGTCGAGGGCAAGCTCCAGATCTTCGGGCTGCTCAAAATAGCTATCTCGATACTCGTGCTGCGCCATCCAGACCGCGAAGGTGTCGGTCAGATCTATCGCGTGCCAGCCATGGCCGGCGCTCTCGGTCGCCACCTTGAACTCGGGCACGCGCAGGCGCAGACGCCGTTCCTGGTTCGGGTCGTAGATCGCAAACCAGACCTTCTGCGGCCCGGCCAGGGTGCGATCCCAGGGCAGGCGCACAAACTGCTCATATGCTCGCAGCAACCCTTCGATTTCGCTCACAGGCGGCTCTCCGATAGTGACGAGTGACAGTGGCCATCCTCGTGGCTGGAAGACCTCTCGCTGCGCTCGGGGTGACAGTCCGCTGCAGTCCTATCGGCTATCGGCTCTTTCCTCATCCTCGCGGAGCAAATAGCGGAAGCCGACCTCGGTCACGCTGCCGGCGCGCCGGTACTCCAGCCAGCCACGCTGCGAGGCGGCGACCGCCTGGCTATGCAAGACGTGGCCAGGCGTATCGAGCAGGCGGCACCAGAGCGTGGCAAACAGCGCCTCGCCCTGCACCTCCTGGAGGGCGCCGAGCAGCAGGGCATAGACCAGCGCCGGGGGCCGACACACTGCATGAACGCGAATCTTACGCAGCTTGCCGCGCAGGTGCCCCGACTGCTGCCAGGAGGAGGCGACATTGCGGCCGATACTTGCGAGCGACGCAGGGCTGTAGCGACCCGGAAAGGACTCCTTGACCACTGCCTCGAACTGCTGCGGCGTCACCTCGGCATCGACCGGCAGCGAGAGGAGCAGGTCGGCGGTACAGCGCAGCAGCGGGTCGGTTGCGACCGCGCAGAGCAGGGCAAGGAGTGGTTGGGCTGCCGTATCGGCATCCCAGAGATCGCGCAGCGCGCGGAAGAGGATCACCTTGCGGTCAAGACGATACAGTTCCTTGAGACGCCGGATCGACTGCCGCCGCGTCGTCACGGTCGGCTTCAGCAACACATTCTCGTCCACAACAGCCGCTGCGTAGGTCGCAGGGTCGGCCGATGGCGGGCAAGCGGCCAGCAAGCGCCGCAGGTCGGCGAGCATCAGCGTCCGGCTGATATGCGTGCCGACCGGTTCATTCGCGAAGCCGTACGCCAGAGCGGACCGTGGAAACGCAAGGTCCGCCTGCGTGCCAGCGGCCTGAACAGCAACCATAACCGTCACCTAATCTACCACAGAAGCCGGCGCCGGATGTTCCTCGGCGATCAACTCCGCGTACGCCTCATCCTCACTCATGCCCGCCAGCGTGGCGTAGGCCTGCGCAATGCGCCATGCCGTGCGCAGGTGCATCCCGCCGAGCGCGCGTTCCTTCGCCTGGTGCTGGGGGTGCAGCAAGGCGAACAGCGTCTGATGCGGCACGCCGGAGAAGCGTGCGAAGCCACGCACGCTGTAGCCCTTGCGCGCCAGCGCGGTATCAAAGCCGGGTTTCAGGCGCAGAAGGCGACGGGCCATAATACACGCACCGCTGACTTTGTAACAAGACCTACGCGATGGGGGGGGCAGGGAGGCGCAGCCTCTCCGCACCCCCCACTTCCCCGCCCGCGGCGGCCAGGAGGCCTGGCGAACCGCCCATAGCGCTACCGCCGGGAGGCGACCGCGTACCTCCTGTTCGTAAAAACTGAGTACATTATAGGACATCCGACGGCCAACGCCAACGGGCGCAGGCGCCAGCCGGTACGAGTTCACATTTCGCCTGGGAGCGCGGGCAGTATGGTCTTTGAGAAATTCATCCGCTCTAGCCCGCGCAGGCGGGCTTCGCATTCCATAGCCGAGGGCTTATGGTCTTTGAGAAATGAATCCGCTACACATGGTCCTTTGGAGCGGGGTGTGGGGGAACCTGATTCCCCCACGCCCCCGCCCGCAGGAGGGTTTGGGAGCGCTACGCCCTCCCAGGAAGGATGTTCATCCCGTCGGTGCGCGGCGCAGCCGCATGGACGTCTGCGGTACTGCTCCACCCTCCCGCAGGCTCGCAGCCTGCGGGAGGGTCATTGTGCAACCTTGCCCAAAAGGTTCAACCTTTCTGAGAACCGCTATGGACGCGACTCGGGGGGACGCCCGCGCTCCATGGCGCGTGGGTTACCCCGGGTGTGAACACATAACGCCAGCCACACGGTTTGCGCCCCTGGCAACGCAATGCTATAATGAAATGAGTTTTTTCTGGGCTAATTGAGCAGGGAGGAACGACCTCTCTGCTCGTTGTTGCATGGTGTGAGACTTCTCGCTGTAGGGGGCAGGCGCATGGATGCAGCCCCTCCGCTCCCCCTTTCCGGCGCGGCGCTGCCTGGCCGGAAAGGGGCATCGGGCGGAAGCGGCAAGCTCCCGCCCCTTCCCGAGAGGCAGTCTGGGGAACTATGGACGCAAAAGTGATCGTCTTTGGCGAGACCGCCATTGACCGCCTGGTCCAGTGGTTGCGCGCGACGGGCCAACCCCAGGATATTATGGACCTGGTCAGACAGTATCTGGAAATCTTGAGCAAGGCGGTGAGGGAGGAGAACGAATGACCGCTGCGCCCACGTTGCCGGCCGACCAGCAGCGCCTGGCCGAGGATATTTATCGCTTGATGGTCGCGCAGGGCGCCATGTTCGCCATGGACACGCCCATCCGCCAGACGCTGGCCAGTCTCGCCGCGTTTCTGGCGCGACGCGAGGGGCGCGATCGCGCCGAACTCGAGGCGGCGATTGATCTGGCCCTGAGCGCCGATAGCCGGTTCATCCGCGAGGTCGTGGACGGCGAGGTGCGCTTTGTGACCACCCGCCAGGGCGCCTATGTGCCCCGTGAAGATGCCGATACGCACAGCTTCAAGCAGCGATTGCACGATCCAGAGCATCCGCTTCCGATTGACGATATCAGTGTGGTTGTCTCGACTTCGCGCCCGGCCATCACGACGGTCGAGCCGGTCTATATTTCGGATTACTGGCAGGTGCAACTGGCGGCCGCTCCGGTCGCGCCTGAGCCTGAGGCGGTCACGGCCCCCGAAGCGCCGGCGCCCGTCGCCGAACCGGTCCTCGAGGAAGTTCCGCTGACGCCGGAAGCGGCCCCGGCCCCGGTCGAGGAAGTGGCCCCCGAACCTGCCCCCGCGGCGCTGGAAGTGCCCGCCCCGGCCCCGGTCGAGGCAGCGGCCCCCGAACCTGCCCCCGTGGTGCCGGAAATCCCTGCTCCGGCCCCTGTCGTCGAGGCCCCTGCGCCGGTTGTGGCGCCGGCCCCGCGACCGGCGCAGCCGCCCCGCAGCACCGTGTTCACCCTCAGCGATGGCACGGCGATCGATCTCCGCCGGCCAGTTGATGAGATCATGGCCGAGTATGGCGATCTGCTGGCCCAGGTGCTCGCGGAACGCCTGGAGCGCGACCCGCTGCAGCGCATCGTGAGCTTTGGGCGCAAGTATTACCCCGAGGCCAATCTGGCGAGCTTCGGCAAGAACGATCTGCGCAAGATCCGCGACTATATTCTCGAGCGGAATGAGCCGTTGCTTGACACCGAGATTATCGCCGATCTCTACTACCATAACCCGCGCCAGGCCGACTACGAGGGCTTCCGCTTCTCGTTGAACTATCGCCTGCACCGTGAGAAGGACTTTGAGTTCGTCGGCGTGGAGGGGGCCTACCTCTGGGCCACCAGGGGGTTGACGATCACCAGTGGCAAGCGCGTCAAGGCCGCCGAGATGGGGCAGATCACCTCTTACCTGGTCGAGGGCTACGACGATAGCTCGGAACTGCAGAGTGTCGAGGCTGTCAGGCAGAGCGGTAGTGTTACCCGGCTGCTCACCTTCTTCGAGTGGGAGTACGGCGTCTTGCCCCTCGATGCCGGTCTCGCCGCGCTGCTGCCGCCCCCCCTGTTGCCCGACCAGCGCACCGCGGTGCTGCGCTTCGAGTCGCCGCAGCATTACACCACCTATCTGGTGGAGGTGCGCTTCCCCGCCGGCAATCGCGGCGGCTGGCTCCAGGGGTTGGAGGAGTTCTTCCGCGAGCATGTGGCCCCCGGCGCCCTGATCACCATCACCCGCACCGGGGAACCGAATGTCTTCCATATTGTCTACGAGGAAGGCCCCGAGCAGACCGAGCGCCTCCTTACCTTCGACGAGAAGAAGAACCGCTTCGCCTTCGCCAATGTCTCGTTCTACTGCGTGGTGGATGAAGAACAATTGCCCACCCAGAGCCGCTATGGGCGGCTGAACCGCCTCAAGGCCTTCCCGATGGGCGAGCGCCGCAAGGCGGAACTCATGCTTGAACACGTGAGCGAGACCATCGGCGACCAGGTGGGTACGCCGGCAGCGCCGCGCTACGCCGTTACCCTCGATGATCTCTACGTCGCCTTTAACGTGCTGCGGCCCGGGTCGCGCGCGTATCTGAAGGCGCTGCTGGAACGCGGCGAGGATTTCAGCGCCGATGAGTCGACCCCCGGTCTCTACTACTATGCCCCCGCCCCTCGCGCCAGCGCCGGTGAGGTCGAGGAGGAAGAAGATGAGGCGCTGGAGGAGCGCCCGCCGCTGCGCCAGCGCTACGGACGCTACGATGAGGACGAGTGAGGTCCGGCATGACGTTTGAGGAACACCTGGCCCGGCTGGGCGACCTGGAACGCCCCCTCGCCCACGCGGAACTCAAGGCCCTCTCGGACCTTGGCCCCGAACTGCTGAAGGCGTTCTGGGCGGCATGGCGCGAGTTTCCCGCCGAACGCCGTCTCGCAATCGTCCGCGAGCTGGATGAGCTTGCCGAAGACAATGTGGATCTCGATTTCCGCGCCGTCTTCCGGGCCTGTTTGAGCGATCCCGATGCCGAGGTGCGCGCCGCGGCCATCAATGGGTTGTGGGAGGACGAGAGCCTGGCGACGATGAACCGCTTGATCGCCATGCTCGACGATGAGGCCGGGGTGGCGCGCGCGGCGGCTACCCTGGCCCTCGCGCGCTTTGCCTATCTCTGCCAGATCGGCGACCTGTCGGCGGCCGAGGGCGCCCGCTTGCTGGCGGTGCTGCTGCGCGTGGCGACCGATCCCGAACAGCCGCTCGAAGTTCGCCGGCGCGCCGTGGAGGCCCTGGGCTACTTCGCTGCTTCCAGGGAGGCCCAGACGGAGATTGGCCGGGCCTATGCCCATAGCGACCTGGCTATGCGCGAGAGCGCCCTGCTGGCGATGGGGCGCTCGATGCGCCCTACCTGGTTCCCCTACATCGAACGCGAGTTGAAGAGCCCCTCGCCGGCCCTGCGCTACGAGGCCGCCCGCGCCGTCGGCGAACTGGCCGAAGAGGGGCGCCCGCTGCTGCCCGCCCTGCTGCCGCTGGTTGACGATGATGACGTCGAGATCGCTCTGGCCGCGATCTGGGCCCTTGGGCAGGTGGGTGGGTCAAGCGCCCGGCGCGTGCTCGAACGCCTGGCCCGCTCGAGGGATCTTTCGCGGCGCCAGGCCGCCGACGAGGCCCTCGCCGAACTCTCCCTCGATGAATTGTGAGCCACGCCTGTCTCCCGGCGCATCGCCGTTCATACGGAAGCGTCTATGCCTGTTCATTATACCCGGCTGGACCAACTGAGCGCTCCGTACCGGTACATTTACCTCTCTCCGCACCTGGACGACGCCGCCCTCTCCTGCGGCGGCACGATCGCCCAGCATACCACCGCGGGCACCCCCGTGCTGGTGGTCAACATCTGCACCGGCGCCCCACCCGCCGGGGCGCCCCTCAGCCCCTTCGCCAGTTTGATGCATCGCCGCTGGAACCTGTCCGCCGATGAGGCTATGGCCCGCCGGCTCCGCGAGGATGCCGAGGCCCTCGAGATCCTGCGCGCCGATGCGTTTCACCTTGACCTGCTCGACGCCATCTACCGCCTGCCCGAAGCGTATACCGATGATGACCGGCTCTTCGACCAGGTGGTCGAAGGTGACCCGCTTGCGCGCGATGTGCAGGCGCGCCTCGAGCCTTTGATCAACCTCTTCCCCGACGCGGTGATCTACGCGCCGCTGGGCGTCGGGAGCCACGTCGATCATCTGGCAACCTTCACCGCCGCTCAGGCGCTCAGCCGTAGCGGCGCCAGCGTGGCCTTCTACGAGGATTTCCCCTACGCGCGAGGCGAATCTGCCCTCGACCGGCGTCTGACCGAACTGGGAGGCCCTGACCGCTTCCTGCCCCTCGTCACCAGTATTGATGCTACCCTCACCCGGAAGATCGGGGCGATTGAAGCCTACGCCAGCCAGCTCGACACACTCTTCGGCGGCGCCGCGGCCATGGCCCAGGCCGTGCGCGACTACGCGGCCCGGGTGTCCCCCGACGCCGGCGCCTACGGCGAGCGCATCTGGATGTTCCGCTGACCTGCCGGTTCTAACGTGAACATAGGCTCTCGAAGAGGGGTGTGGGGAAACCGGGTTTCCCCACGCCCCCGCCCCGCAGGGATATGGGGAAACCGGGTTTCCCCATTCCCCCACCCGCGAGAGTCTGGGAGGGCGAAGCCCTCGAGCATGGGGCTGGGGAAACCAGGTTTCCCCACACCCCCGCCGGCGGGAGGGTCTGGGAAGGCAAAGCCCTCGAGCATAGGGCTGGGGAAACCGGGTTTCCCCACGCCCCTGCCGGCGGGAGGGCCTGGCCCTCAAGCAGGGGGAGGGGGAAACCTGGTTTCCCCCTCCCCCCACCCGGTGAGAGGGTTTGGGAGGGATGCGCCCTCCAAGGCTCCTCCACACCCCCGCATCACCCATCCGCAGAGGGGAGGACCACACGCTATGCCAGGCACGTCTGCGGGTTATGTCGCCGACCAGGGGTGATTGATGGATCAGTTCATCACAGGTCAGGTTCAGACCGACGGCGAACGGATCGGCCCCCTGGCGCTCGGCGAGCCTGATGCCGCGACATGGGACGCCTTCGTTGCCGCTCATCCACAGGGCAGCCTCTTGCAGCACGGTGCCTGGGGGGAGTTGAAAGCGGGCTTCGGATGGCGCGCCCGCCGCATCGCGGTCCTCGGCCCCGCCGGGGCGCCGGTCGCCGGGGCGCTGCTGTTGATCCGCCCGCGCTATGGCTTGAGCGTGGCCTATACTCCCCGTGGCCCGCTCTTTTCCGGCGATCCGGTGGTTGACCGGTTGTTGCTGGCGGGGCTGGAACGCGTGGCGCGCCGCGCCCGCGCGGTGCTGCTGCGCCTGGAACCGAACCTGCTTGAAGACGATCCCGCCGCTGATGCTCTGCATACCTGGTTGCTCCTGCAGGGCCTGCAACCTGTGCAGACCATTCAGCCGCGCAGTTCGATCCATGTTGACCTGCGGCAGCCTGAAGAGCGTCTGCTCGCGGCCTGTTCCAAGGGGCACCGCGCCGACATTCGGCGCGCCGAGCGCAATGGGGTTGTTGTGCGCCAGGGCGATGTGACCGACCTGCCCATTTTTTTCGTCTTGATGCAGGGAACCGGCAAACGGGCGCGCTTCGGGGTGCACAGCGAGGCGTACTACCGGGCGGCCTGGCGCCTCTTCCAGCCGCGCAGTTGCCTGTTGCTCGCCGAGGTGGAAGGGCGGGCGGCGGCGGCGCACCTCGTCTTCGCCGATGCCCGGGCGGGCCTGTACCTCTACAGCGGCGCCGACGAAACTGGCCTGCGCTCGGGCGCGAACCACCTGCTGACGTGGCGCGCCATGGGCTGGGCCCGCGCTCAGGGCTGCGCGCGCTATGACCTGTGGGGCATCCCCGACGCCCTGGGCCGCGCCGCCGTCGCCCCTGATGCGGAGGCCCGCGCGGCACTGGAAGACGCCGCCCGGCACGACCCGCTGATCGGGGTCTACCGCTTCAAAAAGGGCTTTGGCGGCCAGATTGTGCGCTACCTGCCGGCCTATGACCGGGTGCTCCTGCCCCCGCTCTATCGCCTGGCGCGCAAGCGCATCTAACGTGAACATAGGCTGCTGGAGCAGGGGCATGGGGAAACCGGGTTTCCCCACGCCCCGCCCCGGGAAGGCGAGGGCGCAGCCCTTGCGCAGGGGGATGGGGAAACCGGGTTTCCCCATGCCCCCACCCGGTGGGAAGGTCTGGGAGGGCGCAGCCCCTGCCTGGAGGCGGGCCGGGGTAGGGGCGGGGTTTCCCCGCCCCTACGCCGCCGGCCCCGGCGTCTCCCGCCCGGAGGTTCCCGGGGCGCACCCCTCCTAACGTGACCATAGGCCCCAGGGGCGTGGGGCAACCCCGGGTTGCCCCATCCCCCTGCCCGCGGGAGGTTCTGGGGGGGCGCAGCCCTCCCAGGAGCGCTAGAGCGGTTGCCGCCGCTACGGATCACGCCTTCTTGTACCGCGGCTTGTAGAACGGCATCTTGATCACCCGGGCGCGCGTGGGCTTCTCGCGGATGATCACCTCGAACTCACTGCCCTCGGCGCTCAGTGACGTGGGGACCAGGGCGATACCCAGGGGTTTGCCCAGGGTCGGCGCCGGCATGCCCGAGGTGACGTGGCCCACCTGCTCGCCGCTGAGGGCATGCACCGGATAGTCAGCGCGAGCGATGCCCCGCCCGACCATCTCGAAGCCGGCCAGGCGGCGGGCCGGCCCGCGGGCCTTTATCGCCGCCAGGGCCTCGCGTCCGACGAAGTCGCCCTTATCGAGCTTCACCACCCAGCCCAGGCGCGCCTCGTAAGGGTTGATCGTCTCGCTGATCTCGTGGCCATACAGCGCCAGACAGGGCTCGAAGCGCAAACTGTCGCGCGCGCCGAGGCCGCAGGGCTTCACGCTCCCCGGCGCCCCCAGGGCCAGCAGGCGCGTCCAGATCATCTCCGCATGCGGAGCGTCGAAGAACAACTCGAAGCCATCCTCGCCGGTGTAGCCGGTGCGGGCGATCAGCACATTCACCCCGAACATGCTGGTGAGCGCCACCCCGTGAAAGGGCAGGTTGCCCAGTTCGGACGTCTCGGAGTCTTCGGCGTTGACCAGCAGCGTCTCGGCGGCGGGGCCTTGCAGCGCCAGCATGGCCCAGCGGTCGGAGCGATCCTCCAGTTCCACATCGAAGCCGCGGGCGTGTTCCTGGAGCCAGGCCCAGTCCCTGGCGCGATTGGCGGCATTCACCACGACCAGGAACTCATCGGGGACATGGTAGATGAAGATGTCATCCACGATCCCGCCGTCGGGCTTGCAGAGCAGGCCATAACTCGCCTGCCCGATGGGAATGGCGCTCACGTCGCAGGTAACAACGTATTGGAGGAACGTCGCGGCGTGGGGGCCGCGGAGCATAAAGCGGCCCATATGACTGATGTCGAACAGGCCGGCGCCCCGTCGCACCGCGTGGTGCTCCTCGATGATCCCGCTATACTGGACCGGCATCTCCCAGCCGCCAAACTCAACCATGCGCGCGCCGGCGGCGCGATGCGCGTCGAACAGGGGGGTGCGCTTGAGCATAGGGCCTCCGGTTACGGTTCCAGATCGGCGCGGACGCGGCGCAGCAATTCGCGGCACGCCACGGCATAGCGGGCCAGGTCCTCATCGCCGCTGGCGCGCGCCTCGGCGGCGAACTGCCAGAGGGCCTCGGCGGCGGCCTCCTCGAGCAGCACGGGGTAACGGTCGAGGACCTCGACCAGCGCCTCCTCGCCATCAGCGACCAGCAGCGCCTCGATGGCCTCATCGAGGCTCGCAGCGTGTGGGCCGGCGGCGCTCGCGGCGGCGGGGCGCCGGCGGGCCAGGGCCTCGCGGCGCTCCTCCAGGGCATGGGCCAGACGTTCGTTCCCCTCATCGAGCGCCTGGTCCACCCGCCGGGCCAGCAAGCCATCGGCCTCGGGGCGCAGCAGCGCGGGGTGTTCGGCGCAGACGGCCTCCAACTCGGCCTCCGCAGCCGCGCGCAGCAGGGCCTGCACCGCGGCGTCGGGCAGATCATCGAGGGGCGGCGCGGGCGCGGGAGGCGCGCCCTGGCCGGGCGACGTCGCGCTCAGGCGGGCCAGCAGGGCGCGCGCATTGCGCAGACCATCGGCGACGGCGAACTCACGCTGTTCCAGTGCCACCTCGATCAGTTGCGCCAGGGCCATGTCACTGCTCGGATCAAGCAGGATGGGATGGCGGGCCAGAATGGCCTCGAACTCCTCGGGCGCCTCCGCGGCCAGCATGGCTTCGACGGCCACCAGCAGCGGCGGCGGGTCCTCGGGGGGACTGGCCCCGGGCGTCGCCTGCGCGCCCTGACGGGCCATCGGTTCGCTGACCCCTTCAACGCCCGGGCGCGACGCCGGCGCGGATGGACGGCGTTCCAGGCGTTCCAGGAGACGGGCGATGCCGGCCAGATCCTGGACGATGTCCACCTCGCCGAGGTAGGGACGGCGCTGCTCCTCGGCGATCGAGCCTACCAGGAGGGCATGCAGGTCACGGGCCTGGTCGCGCCAGGCATGCTCGGGGGTGCCGGGGGCGGGCGCAAAGACCACCCGGCGGCGCGCGGCATCGTGGAAGAGCAGCGGCGCGCCGGCGGGGCCGCGGTGGCCGCAACTCGGGCAGGTCACCAGATTCAACTCGCCCCGGCGCAGCGCCGCAACCGCCTCGGGCGACTCCTGGGCATCGAGGATCAGCCAGACCGACGCCTCGAAGGCGACGTTACAGGCAGGGCAGGTAAGTTCGGTTGCTTCCTGGTACCCGACAGGCATACGCAGCGTGTGGCACGTCGAAGAAAACCTCTCCCATTGTACCATTACTTGCGCCGAAGGTTTGCCTGTGCCGGAGGTGGGGATGAGTCATGGATAGCTGCTCGAGGGCCTGAACCTGTCGGCGGCCCGCGAGCCGAGCCGGTTCCCGACCTGCTCGCAGCGCTGACGCGGGTGACGCCGGGGCCGTTGGGTCTCGCCGAAGCCGAGGGGATGCGGCGCATACACCGGCTGCGCGGGCGCATCGCCCGCGGCAAGCAGGTAGTGGTGGCCGCCGAGACGATTGACGCCTACCGAATACGCTACGCGGCGCTCTAGCACGGCGCCGGTTCACCCTGACTGACCACTCCATAGGGCAGACATACTGGCGCCCCGGTAATAGGGTCAATCAGAACCGTGGCTCGAACTCCGAACACACGTTCTACGAGTGTCGGCGTCAATACCGCAACCGGCGGCCCGTCGGCGATAATCTGCCCTGTCCGCAGCGCGATCATCCGATCCGCGTAGCGCGCGGCATGGTTGAGATCATGCAACACCATAATGATTGTCTTGCCATGGTTGCGATTCAAGCTGCGCACCAGGTCGAGCACCTCGATCTGATGCCCAATATCGAGAAAGGTCGTTGGCTCATCGAGCAGCAAGATCGGCGTCGCCTGCGCTAATGCCAGCGCGAGCCATACCCGCTGGCGCTCGCCGCCGGACAGGCTGTCAACCGGGCGGTCGGCAAACTGAGCGGTATTGGTCAGCGCTAGCGCCTCGCTGATCGCGATGTGATCCTGCCGCCGGAGCATGCGCAGCGGCCCTGCGTGCGGGTAACGCCCCTGCTCGACAAGTTCGGCCACCGTAAGACCGGCTGGAGCGGTCGGTCCCTGGGGGAGCACGGCTAGCATACGGGCGACCGTAGCCGTGGGCATGCGGGCAATCGCTCTGCCATCGAGATAGACCGTACCGGTATGCGGTTGCAACAGACGGGCAAGCGTTTTTAATAAGGTCGATTTCCCTGATCCATTTGGCCCGACAAGCGCAGTAACCGTGCCGCGGGTAATGCCTACCGAAAGGTCATCAAGCACGGTGCGGCGATGATACCCGGCGCTGATCCGTTCGGCGGCAAGCGCCGCGGCTAGTGTCGCATCGCTCATGAACCGCTCCGTCGCAGAAGATACAGAAAAAACGGCGCACCGAGCAGTGCCGTTACCGCGCCGACTGGCAACCCGGCGCGGTACGGCGTCGTGGCGAATGGTGGGTTGAGCGTAATGATCTGTGCTGCTACATCCGCCCCGACGAGCAGCACCGCGGTGAGAACGGCGCTGCCGGGAAAGACGCAGCGCGCGTCATCGCCGACGAGTCGGCGGGTAAGGTGAGGGCCGATCAGCCCAACAAATCCCACCGCCCCAACCGCCGCGACCGCGCTTGCCGCCAGGAGCGCCGCGATGGCGAGCAGCGCCAGACGCGCGCGCTCAACCGGCACGCCGATGCCGGCAGCAATGGGATCACCGAGTTGGAGTGCATTCGCCACACCTGCGCACAGCAACCCCACCGGCAAGGCGAAGGCAGCCCACGGCCACAGTGCTTCCCAATGGACCCATACCCGTCCGTTGAGCGAACCGATCATCCAGGTGAGGATGCTGCCAAGCGCCTGATTGTTGCGCAGCAGCACCAACGCCGTAGCCGAACTGAGGATGGAGCTTACCAGAACCCCGGCCAGGACGAGTCGAACCGGGTCGGTGTTCCCGGAAGGGCCGCGGGCCATGAGCACTACCAGGCCGCTTGCGGCCAGGCCGCCCGCCAACGCCACCAGGGCGAGCGTGCGGCCCGGTTCGGCCATCGTGCCGCCGCGCGTCAGCCAGAGCACGGCGAAGAACACGCCGCCAGCGCTCACGCCGGTCAGTCCCGGCTCGGCCAGCGGGTTGCGCATGATCGCCTGGAGGAGCGCGCCGGCCAGACCGAGGAGCGCGCCGGCAACGATGGCGATCATGGCGCGGGGCAAGCGCAGGTCCCACACAATCTGGCGATGGAGCGGTTGATCGGCCTGATCCAGCACAGCGCGCAGCACTTCCCCTGGTGTCAGGCTCACCGAGCCGACGCCAAGATGCAGCACGACGAGAACCATGAGCAGTAAGCTGCCGCTCGCAAGGACGACGCGCGCGCGTCTATTCATGGCGGACTCCGACGTGCGAACGCAGCAGGATGAGCAACAATGGTCCACCCAGCAACGTCGTCCAGATACCAACCGGCAATTCAGTAGGCGCAAGGACGAGGCGCGCCAGAAGATCGGCGCTTGTCAACAGCGCTGCGCCGATCAAGGCGGCGATCGGCAGGACGTACGCCGCATTCGGCGTCGCCAGGAGTCTGCGCGCCAGGTGGGGCGCAAGCAGCGCCACCCAGCCAATCGGCCCGCACACAGCGACGACGGCGGCAACCAGCGCCGCGCCAATGACAAGCAGCAGCAGTCGCACGGGCGCCACGGCCAGCCCTAACCCCGCCGCCAGATCGTCGCCCAATTGGAGGACATTGAGCAGTCGAGCGCAGAGCAGCGCCGCCGGCACACCGAGCAGCGCCCATGGCAGAACGATGGCTAGATGCGCCCAGGTGCGATTCGCCAGGCTGCCGACCAGGAACAGAAACAACAGATTGACATCGTTCTGGGTCGCCAGGCTGATCATGCCAATCAGCAGCGCATTCAGGAACGCCGTGACTGAAGCGCCAACGAGGATGAGCCGCAGCGTACTGCGCATTGATTGCGCTGCAAGCAATACAACCAGCCCGCCCGCAAGTCCGCCTGCCAATGTGAACCAGGGAACCAGCGCGGCAGGCGCCGGCAGCCGAAAGATCGTGATCGCCCCAACGATCACCGCTGCGCCCCCGGTAATCCCCAACAGCTCCGGGCCGGCCAGCGGGTTACGCAGTGTATCTTGCAGTATGACGCCGGATAGCGCCAGCAGCGCGCCCGAGGCGATGCCCAGCGCCAGGCGCGGCAGCCGAAGCTCCAGAACGACAATTCGCGTCAGCCGCTCGCCCTCGCCCGCAAAGAGGATCGCGCCCAGTTGGCCAGGGGTGAGTGTGGGGGTGCCCTGCTGCAACGCCAGCGTGCCGATCACCAGCAGGCCCAGCAGCAGGGTGACGGTCAGGGCAAGCGCTCGCAGCGCGTGGCGTGGCTGCGCGATCATGGGAGCGGCTGCGGAAACACGTCTGGGTAGATCAGCGGCATTGCCTCATCCAACACCAGCGTGAGCGAGCGCAGACCGCGTCCGGTGCTCCATACGGCGAAACTCACCTCGTGGACCTCATTGTTCTTGACCGCGGTGATTTCGCTCCACAGCGGGTTGGCCGCTAATTGCACAGACAGCGGTTCGGGTGGCACGGGGCCAAAGCCGTAGGTTTGCACAAAAAGGACGTCGGGGTTTTCAGCCAGCACCTGCTCTAAGGAGAACTGAATACCGCCGCTCGCGTGCCCTTCGCTACCGGGCGCTGGCGCGGGCCAGGGATAGTTAGTCAGCTCGCTCAGCATGGAACCCACGAGCGATCCGGCGGTATCAATGCCAAAATTGACATCCATGCCCCACATGACCAGGACGGTGCGATTCTTTGGCGACTTCTCGCGATACGCAGCCAGCTTCGCCTCGAACGCCTGCGCGCGCGCGGCAGCTTCGGCCTCACGCCCGGTAAGCCGACCAATGTCTTTCAGATAGGCAATCGAGTCCTGATAGGTTCGCGGCCCCATAATATAGAGCGGCGCAATTGCTGCCAGGCCGTCACGGAGGCCTTCGTGCACGCCCGCAAGCCCAATCACCAGATCCGGTTTGGCTGCGGCGATATCCTCCAGGCTTGGCTCGAAGAATGAGCCGCCAATCAGCGCAAATGACTGCGCGCGCTCGCCAAAGAACGCAGGCAGCGGCGCAACCCCGCCCGGGGCGACGGCGACCGGTTCCAGGCCCAGATCAGCCAGAATATCAACACAAATCTCAGTCACGCAGACGATCCGCTCGGGCGCGCGCTCCAGCGTCACCGACGCGCCGGTTGCGTCGGTGAAGGCGAGCGTGTCACGCGCCGGCGCAGCGGCGGTCGGCGCGGGGGCGCTCGTCGGCGCAGGGGCGCTGGTCGAGGCGGGCGCGGTAGGTGGGGCATCTGTCGGCGCCGGCGTGGCCGTGGGAGGATTCGTGGCTGCAGGCGCGCCGCAGGCAACCAGGAACACGACGAGAAAGAGCAGCGCGCTGCGATACCTAACCTGTAGCATAGAGACCCCCTTCATCAAACACCTAGAAGCTATCGGGTAACACGCCATTCCGTTGTGCGGCGATCAGGCGGGCATACACCCCCTTGCGTTGCAACAATTCGGCATGCGTGCCAATCTCAGCCACCCTGCCCTGCTCAAGCACAATAATCCGGTCGGCGCTACGAATTGTCGAAAGCCGGTGAGCGATGATCAAGGTCGTGCGTCCGGCGCGCAACTGCGCCATTGCCGTTTGGAGCGCGCGCTCGTTTTCGGTATCCAGATTCGACACGGCCTCGTCCATCACAAGAATGGGCGCGTTCTTCAAGAATGCGCGGGCAATTGCGATCCGCTGGCGCTGCCCACCAGAAAGCTGCGCCCCACGCTCGCCGGCGTTGGTGGCGTAGCCTTGCGGCAACGCAACAAGAAACTCGTGGGCCAGCGCCATCCGCGCCGCCGCCTCAACCTCCGCGTCCGTAGCATGTTCGTTGCCCAGGCGGATGTTGTCGCGGATGCTTGTGTTAAACAGGTAGATATCCTGCGGCACCAGCGCGATCATGGCCCGCAGCGTCGCCAGGGGAAGGGTGCGAATATCGTGGCCGCCAATAGTGATTGCGCCACCTGACACATCCCAAAAACGCAACAACAGGTGGGTACAGGTTGATTTGCCCGCGCCGGAATGCCCGACCAGAGCGACCATTTCACCTGGCGCAATGTCGAACGTCACGCCCTGCAAGACATCGGGCAGCTCAGGTCGATAGCGAAACGAGACGTTTTCAAAGCGCACATGGGGCACGATTGGCTCATCGGGTGCATGGATCGCCTGATCCTTCACCGGCGCGGGGGCTTCGAGCAGGGCAAAGACGCGATCCGCAGAGGCGAAGGTGACATTGAGGTGTCGCGCCACATTCGTCACCTCAGTGATCGGGCCGAACACGCTGGCAGCCAGCACGACACTGACCGGAAAAAGCACGGCTGGAAGGATGCCCTGCGATACCTGCCAGGCGGCAAGCGTCAGGACTGCCAGCGTCCCCAACGAAACAAGCGATGTGATGGTCGCGCCCTCTAGCCCGGCACGGGCGCCATGGGCAAGCTGGGTGCGAACCAGCGCCCGGCTCTGCTCATCGAGGCGGGCCAGCCAGGTTCGTCCCTGGCCGAAGGCCACAATTTCGCGCAACCCCTGCACACTATCTACAACATCGGCATTGACTGCGCCAAGCTGCGCCCGCAATGCCCGCCCGTGGCGAGCGGCACGACGGCTCAGCCACAGCGGCGCTGTGCTGACCAACACCACCGCCGGCAGGAGCGCCAGCGGCAACAACCAGTGCAGGGTGCCGAGGGCGATGAGCGTTCCCACCACCACAAGCGCGGCAACGATCATCGTGCCGGCGGTGTGCGCGTAAAACCACTCAATCGTCTCGATATCGGTCATCGCCGCTGAGGCCACATCGCCCGAACGGCGTTCCAGGAGATAGCCCGGAGCCAATCGCTCCAGCGCCCAGTACATCCAGACCCGCAATTCGGCCAGGACCCGATAGGCCAGATCGTGAGCAAGCCACATCTCGGCCCAGGTCATGAGTGCGCGCAAGAGCACCAATCCACCCAGGCCGGCGACCAGTGGCCAGAGATCGGCGGCGCTGCTGCCGGTTATTGCCAGCGCAACGATGTACGCGCCTAGCGCCGCACCGCCAATGGTTGCGCCATGCTTCAGCACACCTGAAGCAATGGTGATTGCCATGAGCCAGTAGTGTGGGCGGAGGATTACTAGCAGTTGCCAGATCCCATTCCCGTGCCGGGCGCGGCGAGCCGGGTACGGACGGGCCGCCAGGTTCCAACGCATGATCTGCATGTCTCTACCTACTGTGCAGCAACTAGCCGCGCATACGCCCCTGCGCTATCGAGCAACTCCGTGTGCCTGCCACGTTCGACGACCCGTCCCTGATCGAGCACAATAATCTGATCAGCGTTGATCACGGTGGACAAGCGATGCGCAATGACCAGCGTGGTGCGTCTGGCGGTCAATCGTTGCAGTGCGTCCTGGATGAGCGCTTCGTTCGCTGCGTCTACACTGGCAGTCGCTTCATCGAGAATAAGCATGGGTGCATCTTTTAGCAGCGCCCGTGCAATCGCGATGCGCTGCCGCTCGCCGCCAGAGAGCTTCAGGCCGCGTTCGCCGATCATCGTGTCATAACCCTGCGGCAGCGCCGCAATAAAGTCATGGGCGTTGGCGGCGCGCGCAGCCGCTTCAAGCTCAGCCGGAGTTGCGTCTGGTTTACCGAGGCGCAGATTTTCGGCGACGCTGCCATGAAATAGATAGGTATCCTGACTGACGACCGCGATCATGCCGCGCAGCGTATGCAGGTCATAATCAGGCAGCGGGCGCCCATCAAGCAGAATACGGCCCTGTTGCGGATCGAAAAAGCGCAGGAGCAATGAGACCACGGTTGATTTACCTGCGCCGCTCCGCCCCACCAGAGCAACGGTCGCGCCAGGAGCCACCGTGAATGACACGTCGTCGAGGGCGGGGCGCTCACCATCGAGGTAGGCAAATGACACATGCTCAAAGCTGATCGCCGTGCTCCTGGGCGCAGGCGCAGGGCGCTGAGGCTCGCGCACTTCTGGCGACGTATCGAGCAACCGAAAGATGTGAGTTGAAGCCGAAAGGCCCATATAGCCCTGGTGCCAATAGGCGTCGAGATCAACCAGCGGGCGGAAGCACTCGTTCACCAGAAACAGGATCATCAACAGCCCCGCGGCATCGAGATCGCCGTTTGCCAGGCGCAGGGCGCCCACTCCTACCGCTACGGCGGTGCCTACGCCCATCGCCAGACCCACGAGGCCTGAACGGATCATCGAGATTGCAAGCTGCGCCATCGTCGCCCGGTAGAGCTTGAGGGCCGCCTGACGCAATGCTTCCCCGCGCCCGGCGCTGGCATTGAAGGCCTTCAGCGTGGTCATGCCCTGCATGCTGTCGAGGAATTGCGCGCCGAGTTCGGAGTAGGCCTGCCAATGGCTCGATCCATAACTGCCCAGCAAGCGGTCCCAGATGCGCGGGATAACCGGCACAAGCAAGGCGCACACTAGCGTCAACAGACCGATCAACGGATCGATCACGACTAACACTGCGAGGATAAGCACCGGCGTCGCCAGTGCGACAAACGCTTGTGGAATGTAATACCCGAGATAGCCTTCCAACGCCTCGACGCCATCCACGAGCGTTGATCGCACCGTTCCCGTATCCGTGCGCTCCAGGTATCCCGGACCAAGCGCCAGGAGATGGGTATACAGGCGGTGGCGCAGGCGCTGCTTCACGGCGGCGGACGTCGCCATCGCACCGATCTCGCGCAACCACAACAGCACAGCGCGAACAACCACGAGTGCCAGCGCCCAGCCGATCAGCGGCAGCACATCGGCCCAGTCGGCGCGCTCAAATATGCGAATCACAACCTGCGCCGTGAGCAGGCCTTGCCCGATATACGTGCCGGTAATCAACAATCCGATCAGCACCATCAGCGCCACGTGGCTGCGCACCTCCGCAATGAGCGCGAACAAGCGGCGATGCAGCATCATGGCGTATGCCTCCCTCAAGTTTTTGCACCACGTATGAGGCGCATGATAGCGAGGCGCAGGCAGAGGCGTTGTCTGAAATCAAACCAGATGCGCGGTGCAACGTTGCACCGACCGGGAGGTGTGAAATCGAACAACCGAACTTTACATGGTCTTTGCATACATACTCCGCTCTCGCCCGCGCAGGCGGGCTTCGCCTCGCATAGCCGAGGGCTTCAGCCCCACGGCTAGCCCGGTATACCGGATGAATTTCTTAAAGACCATTAGCCCGACGGCTAGCGCGGGACAGCGGATTACATTCTCAATCTCCATGACGCCCACGGCGCGGACGGTCCACCGGACGTTGACGTGGCCCTAGATGCGAGGCATCGTGTTTGACAACCGCATCCAAAACATGGTAATATGCACTCTATAAATGATAAATCGTATCAAAAGGGTGGGGGATAGGCTGACACCTCGGTAGCATCTGTGCTTTCTTGAACCCATAAGGTTTCTTATGATGGATCTCGTCTTTCTCGGTAGAACGCCCCCGGATGCGTTGCTCCTGACAGATCTGATCCAGGCAGGATATTCCCTCACCCTCGCCCAGCAACTTGAACCGAAACGCAACATTGGACACCACCGCGAGCCGCTCATTATCGTAAGCCTCGAATCCGATGAAAGGCGCTTCGCCAGCCTTCAACAGCAGCATCGTTCACAGCAACCCTGGATTGCCTGGAATCGTACCGACGATGCGCGATTAGCCCTACAAGCCTATACCGATGGCGCATTGGCGGTCCTGCCCCGTCAGTTGACAGCCGGCGCACTTGTGCAGGCCATTCAAACGCTTTTTGGACCCCGGCACAGCGCGCCCGAGCAGCCCATCCTCTTTCGACCTGTCCAGCAGCGCTATCAACAGGGAGCGCTGATCCCGTTGGAGCCGGACGGCGTCCTCGATATTGTGCGTGGCGTGGTGGCGCAGATCATGCTGCGTCCCGATGGCAGTGAGGCGCTGATTGGCCTGCACGGGCCATGTCAACTGCTTCTAGCGCATCCCAATGATGACTGTGCCATTCAGTTGCTGGCTCACACAGAGGTTATTGCAACAACACATACCTGGCATGATGTTGTCGCTACCCCGCGGTTTGTCGAACGGTTGCGCGTGCGCCTGCATTTGATGGAGGCATGGTCAGCGGTGCAAGCGCGCCAGCACGCTGACCAGCGCATCCTGGGCTTGCTGAGCCTGCTTGCCGAGCAATTTGGCGTACCCCACGGCAGCGGCGTCCTGATTGACGTGCGGCTCACGCATGCACAGCTTGCAACGGCGATTGGCGTGACACGCTCAACGGTGACCCGGTTGCTCGGGGATCTCCGGCTCCGCGGCGATCTGAAGACGATTGGCAAAGGCGATCATGAGCGATTCTGGTTGCCTGAATGGGGTAATGGGCAGCATATGCACGACCAGCGTACCCTTGCGATCAGGCGAGTGCGGCGAGCGTAAGTACCCGTGCTAGCGCGATGCAGGCGGCAAGGTTCTACACCTTTCTGAGGGAGGCGTTCGCTTGCGCCCAGGAGGTTGCTCAGCTCGCTGCGCGTGTGGCGCGATGCCCTGGTGAGCTTGTCTCGCCGGGGCTGTTTGTTTCCACCTTCTCCGTGGCGTCGCAACCCGCGACGCCTATGCGCTGGTGAGCTTGTCTCGCCGGGGCTGTTTGTTTCCAGTGTAGACCCGACACGGGGATCGTCCTGATCAGCAGGACCTCGCTCTTCGGCACTACGCCGCTGCCTCTCACGCGGTTCACGACATGGTCTGGATCACGCAGGTAGGGCGGCAGATTAGCCGCGAGGAGCGCTATGGGATTCTCCATCCTTCCCTCAAACCTCATCGTCCGGCAGGCGCATGCGGCGAACCCGGGGCTGAAGAAATGGTATATACTTCCAGTTGGCCTGCTGGTTATGGTCTTTGAGCAATTCATCCGGTATACCGGGCTGGCCGTGGGGCTGATGGTCTTTGAGAAATTCATCCGCTATGCCAGTCTAGCCGTCGGGCTAAAGCCCTCGGCTACGGGATGCGAAGCCCGCCTGCGCGGGCTAGAGCGGATGATGTATTCAAAGACCATAAGCCCTCGGCTACGGAATGCGAAGCCCGCCTGCGCGGGCTCGACAGGCCACGCAGGTGGCCTTCGCAGCGGTAGCCGGGGCGTTTACGCCCACGGCGCGGACGATCAACCGGACGTTGACGTAGCCCTACCCCCCCGCAAAAAACCCTTGACACGACGCGACAAGTTTGTTATCCTATAGCTGACGCGGCGTGGAGCAGTGGCAGCTCGTCGGGC
>DAOTYR010000411.1:0-11715 GCA_034434655.1 Chloroflexaceae bacterium | reverse complement strand
GCGCCGCATGCGCGTAGGTGAGCAGCCTATGTTCACGTCAGGAGGGGTGCGCCCCGGGAACCTCCGGGCGGGAGACGCCGGGGCCGGCGGCGTAGGGGCGGGGTTTCCCCGCCCCTACGCCGGCCCGCCTCCAGGCAGGGGTTGCGCCCCCCCAGACCCTCCCACCGGGTGGGGGGATGGGGGAACCGGGTTTCCCCATCCCCCTGCGCGAGGGCTACGCCCTCACCCTCCTGCGGGCGGGGGTATGGGGGAACCTGGTTCCCCCATGGTCACGTTAGGCGGGACGCCCTGACCCGCCTCGAAACGAGATTGACACACAATGAACATCCCACTCCTGATCTGGATGCGCGCCCGGATCCCCCTCTGGGCGGCAAGTATACTTCTGGGTCTGACCTTGATTGGCGGCGTGAGCGGCGGAATGTACGCCGGGTACCACCTCAACCGGCCCCCGGCTGCCTGCCCGGAAAGCCCCGAGGTCTGCGAGCAGTTTTCGGTCTTCTGGGAAGCGTGGGAACTGGCGAGCACGCGTTTCGTGGATCCGGCAGCGGTCGATCCGGGCGAGATGATCACCGGCGCCGTGAACGGCATGCTCGACAGCCTGGGCGACAACGGCCACACGCGCTTTCTCAGCGCCGAAGAAGCCCGGCAGTGGGAAGAGACCCTGCGCGGATCGTTCGAGGGCATCGGCGCCTACATTGACGTGCGGAACGGACGGACGATCATCGTCGCGCCGATCGAAGGCTCGCCCGCCGAGCAGGCCGGCCTGCGCCCCGGCGACGTGATCCTGGCGGTGAACGGCGAGCCGACCACCGGCTGGTCAGTGGACGAGTTGCGCGCGAAGGTGCGCGGCCCCAGCGGCACCAGCGTTACCCTGCGCGTCCTGAATCCCGGCGACAACGTTCCGGTGGACGTGACCGTCGTGCGGGCGCAGGTGGTGGTGCCGAGCGTCAACTGGCGTATGCTGCCCGATGATGTCGCCTTGATCCGGCTGAGTTCCTTCGACAACGACGCGGGCAAGGAACTGCGCGACGCGCTTGCCGGCGCGCGGCAGCAGGGCGCCCGCGCCATCGTCCTGGACCTGCGCAACAACCCGGGCGGGCTGCTCGATCAGGCCGTCGAGGTCGCCAGCCAGTTCTTGCCGGAGGGTACCACCGTGCTGATCGAGGAGAATCGCGAGGGAGAGCGCAAGGTTACCACGGCGCGCCGCGGCGGCCTGGCCCTCGATGTGCCCCTGGCGGTGCTGATCAACGAGAACTCGGCCAGTTCCGCCGAGATCGTTTCGGGGGCCTTGCAGGCGGCAGAGCGGGCTGTGCTGATCGGCGAGACGACCTTCGGCACCGGCACCGTGCTGACGCCCTACCGCCTGAGCGACGGCAGCCGTCTGCTGCTGGGCACTCAGCAATGGCTCACCCCCGACGAACGCGCCATCCGCGGCCAGGGCATCGAGCCCGACGAAGTGATCGTCCTCGGCGACGAGGTGGCGCCCCTCTCGCCCGCCGAGGCGGCAGCCCTGCCCGCAGCCGAACTGCGCGCCAGCCCCGATACCCAACTGGCCCGGGCGGTAGAACGGGTGCTGGAAGTGGCAGCCAGCCGGTAGCAGCCTTGACGGGTCATGGCGCTCGTGCTAGCATGCCCCGCACACGTGGCTATGCGGTATGCTCCCATCGCGTGCCGAACCGCCCCCTCCCTCACCTTCCCCCGCTGGGGGATGGAACCGGGCGCCTCCCCCCGGCGGGGGGAGGCTGGGAGGGGGGCAGAACGCTGCGAACCGCACATCTCCTACGAACCTTGTCTAACAACAGGTTGTTCCCGGGAGGGCCAGGCCCTCCCAAACCCTCCCACCGGGCGAGGGGATGGGGCAACCCGGTTTCCCCAGACCCCTGCCGAAAGGCCGGGTCCGGGAGAGCGAGGATACTGATGGCCCCGCTGCTCGAAGTGCGCGACCTGCAAACCCATTTCCACACGCAGGATGGCGTTGTCAAGGCGGTTGACAGGGTCTCGTTCTTCGTGGATCGCGGCGAGACGCTCGGGATCGTCGGCGAGTCAGGGTGCGGGAAGAGCGTCACCTCGCTCTCGATTATGCGCCTCATCCCTTCGCCGCCCGGAAAGATCGCCGGAGGGCAGATCCTCTTCGATGGCGAGGACCTGCTGCAACAGAGCGAAGAGCGCATGCGCCAGATCCGCGGGAACCGGATCGCCATGATTTTCCAGGACCCCATGACCTCGCTCAATCCGGTGCTGACGATCGGGCGGCAGATCACCGAGTCGCTGGAACTGCACTTGAAACTCTCGCGGCGCGAAGCCCAGAAGCGCGCCGCCGAACTACTCGATATGGTGGGCATTCCCTCGGCCAGCAAGCGCCTCGACAACTATCCGCACCAGTTTTCGGGCGGCATGCGCCAGCGGGTGATGATCGCTATGGCCCTTTCGTGCAACCCTGAATTGCTGATCGCCGATGAGCCGACCACCGCTCTGGACGTCACCATCCAGGCCCAGATTCTCGAATTGATCAACCGGCTCAAAGAGGAGCTTGATACTGCCGTCATCATTATCACCCACGACCTGGGCGTCGTCGCCGGCATGACCGATCGGGTGACGGTGATGTACGCCGGCAGGGTGGTGGAGGAGGGACCGACCCGCGAGATCTTCGAGAACCCCCGTATGCCCTACACCATTGGCCTGCTGCGCTCCATTCCGCGCCTGGACGAGGCGCGCAGGCGCAAGTTGAACCCCATCCGCGGTCTGCCCCCCAATCTGATCGACCTGCCGCCGATCTGCGCCTTCAGCCCGCGCTGTGATTTCGCCCAGGAGCGGTGCATCACCACACGACCGGAACTGCGCCCCGTCGGGGCCGGGCATGCCGCCGCCTGTCACTTCGACATCACCCTGGAGACGCCCGTGCCCGAACGGAGCGCCGAGGAACTGCCGGTGTAGCGAACCGCGAGGGCGCAGCTCGCCCCGAAGAACATGTGAGCGCAAGCAGTAGAAGGCCGCCGGGTGCGATAGCCATGTCAATCAAAGCCGATCCTGCAACTGATGCTGGCGACACCGCGCTGATCGAGATCCGCGACCTCAAGGTGCATTTCCCCGTCACCCGCGGCATCATCTTTCAGCGCCGCGTGGGGACGATTAAGGCCGTGGATGGGGTGAGTTTCAGCATCAAGCGTGGAGAGACCCTGGGTCTCGTGGGCGAGTCGGGCTGTGGAAAGAGCACCACCGGGCGGGCCATCCTGCAACTCTACCGGCCCACGTCCGGCGAGGTGCTCTTCAATGCTCAGGATCTGGCCAGACTGCGCGGCGATGAACTGCGCAAGATGCGCCGCCACATCCAGATGATCTTTCAGGACCCGTATGCTTCGCTCAACCCACGCATGACCGTCGGCGATATTATCGGCGAGCCGATCAAGGTGCACCGGTTGCGCCAGGGTAAAGCGGTGCGTGAGCGGGTCGAGGAACTGCTCAGCCTGGTGGGGCTGAACCCGGCCTTTGCCAACCGCTATCCCCACGAGTTCTCCGGCGGCCAGCGCCAGCGCATCGGCATCGCCCGCGCCCTGGCGGTTGAGCCGCAGTTCGTCGTGTGCGATGAGCCGGTCTCGGCCCTCGATGTCTCCATCCAGGCCCAGGTGGTTAATCTGCTCGAAGAACTGCAAGAAAAACTCGGGCTTACCTATCTGTTCATCGCCCACGACCTGAGCGTGGTGAAACATATCTCCAACCGCGTGGCGGTGATGTATCTGGGCAAGGTGGTGGAACTGGCCGAAGGCCCGAAGCTGTACCGCGCCCCCCTGCACCCCTATACCCAGGCGCTGCTCTCCGCGGTGCCGATCCCCGATCCCAAAGTGGAAAAGCAGCGCCGGCGCATCATCCTCGAGGGCGATGTGCCCAGCCCGCTGAACCCGCCCTCAGGCTGTCGCTTCCATACCCGCTGCCCGATCGCCATCCAGCAGTGCCGGGAGGAGGAGCCGCCCTTCGTTGACTACGGCGATGGGCACTTCGCCGCCTGCTGGCGCGCCCGGGAGTCCGGCGAACTGATGCCCGCCATTGCCCGCAAACAGACCGAGAGCCTCGCCGCGCGCATCCACGCCGAGGTGGCGAAGGTCAAGGGCCTGGCTGATTAGTCTAAGGTGAACATAGGCTCTCGAAGTGGGGCATGGGGAAACCGGGTTTCTCCATTCCCCCAGCCGCGGCAGGGTCTGGGAGGGCGAAGCCCTCCCAGGAACAACCGTCTGTTCATTGCGGCGTGGTGCGGCGCAGCCGCATGGACGGCTGAGGTGACCATCGTGCGCAGGGTTCAGCCCCCCTGCCAGCCTCCCCCCGCTGGGGGGAGGCGCCGGGTTCCCGCCCCCGGCGGGGGAGGGTCAGGGCAGGGGCGGTCACCATGCCCGCGGAGCCGTGACGCGCGCGTCCCGCCCGCGCTCCCAGGCCGTGTGCATCGGGCGTGGTGCGCCATGCGCATGACCGTCTCACGTGACCATACGCCCTCGGCGGGGGGCGTGGGGAAACCCGGTTTCCCTACGCCCCCGCCCGCGGGAGGGTTTGGCCCTCACGCAGGGGGATGGGGAAACCCGGTTTCCTCACACCCCACCCGGTGGGATGGGAGGCATCGCTCTCACGATTCGGGTACAATCACGCAACATCCCCGCCACGCCACAGGAGCACAGCGTTTTGTGGACCTGGAGACCTTCAACTGGATCCTATCGCCGCAGGGCCAGGCCTTGCTGGCGGAACTGGCCGCGCGCCCGTTGCGCGAGGGCGATATGCTGCGCGAGATGGAGCGGTTACGCCGGCGCGTTCCGGCGGAACGGGCCCGCGCCGTATTGGAACTGGCCCTGTTGCGCCGCCGCGCAAGCGCGAAGTTCCCCGCCGCCGAGCGGCTCTACTTCACCCGTGAGGCGCTGGAGCAGGCCAGCGCCGCGCCGGTGGCCGCGCATCGCGCCACGCGCCTGGCGCCCCGCGGTCACGTCGCCGATCTGGGTTGCGGCATTGGAGGCGATACCCTGGCGCTGGCCGCCGCCGGCGCGCGGGTGACGGCGGTGGAGCGCGACCCCCTGCGCCTGGCCATAGCGCACGCCAACGCCGAGGCTCTCGGCCTCAGCGAGCGCATCGAATGGCGCCTGAGCGATCTGGCTGTCGCGGCGCCCCCACTGGCCGACGCGCTCTTCAGCGATCCGGGCCGGCGCGCGGGCGGGCAGCGGCGCTTCCACGTCGAGAGCTACGACCCGCCCCTGAGCCGGGTGCTGGCATGGCGCGCCCACACCCCCGCGCTGGCGGTCAAGGTTGCGCCGGGCATCGATCCGGCCGCGCTGCCCGCCGACTCCGAGATCGAGTTTGTTTCGCTCGACGGTGAGTTGAAGGAGGCGGTGATCTGGTGCGGGCCGCTGGCGCAGGTCGCCCGGCGAGCCACTCTGTTGCGCGCCGAAGCGAACGGCCAGGTCGCCACCCATACCCTCTGGGCCGGGCGCCGCGCCGTCCATCCGTCCGCGCCACTGGCCGAGCCGGACGCCTTTCTCTACGAACCCGATCCAGCGGTGATCCGCGCCGGTCTGGTCACCGACCTGGCTGTACAGCTCGGCGCGGCGCAGCTTGATCCCACCATCGCCTACCTGACGGCGCCAACCTGTATGGCCACGCCCTTCGCCCGGGCCTGGCGGGTCCTGGAGTGGTTCCCGTTCAGTCTGAAACGCTTACGGGCGCGGCTACGCGAGCTTGGGGCCGGCGCGGTCACGGTGAAGAAGCGCGGCTCGCCGCTCGACAGCGATGCGCTGGCCCGGCAGCTCAGCGGCCCCGGGACGCGCCCGCTCGTCGTGGCGCTCACTCAGGTGCGGGGGCGCCCGGCAGCGGTGCTTTGCGACGCGCCTGTATCCCCCTGAGCGCCCTGCTCGCGCCGCGAAGCCTCACCGCCAGGACACACGCGCGGGAGGCCGCGCCTCCCCGCTAACACTGAGGTGACCATCGTTCGCAGGGTTCTGCCCACCCTCCCAGCCTCCCCCCGCTGGGGGGAGGCGCCGGGTTCCCGCCCCCGGCGGGGGAGGGTCAGGGAGGGGGTCGTCACCGTGCCCGCGGAGCCGTGGCGCAGGCGGAATGCGTGCGCTCCTGGGCCGTTTGCATCGGGTGTTGCGCGCCATGCGCATGACCGTCTCACGTGACCATGGGGGAGCCAGGTTCCCCCATCCCCCCACCCGCGGCAGGGTTTGGGAGGGCGTAGCCCTCCCAGGAAGTAGTTTCATCCCGTCAGTGTGCGGCGGAGCCGCATGGTGCCTGACGTAGAGGAGCTTCCAATGAACGCCACCCCAACGGCCAGCCAGGCCCTGCCCCACGAACGCAGGGGCGCCGGCCCCCCCTTGTTGTTGCTCCACGGCGCCATGGTGGACCGGGAGTACTGGCGCGAACAGATCCCGGTGTTCGCCACGCGCCACGAGGTGATCGCCTGCGACCTGCCGGGCCACGGCGCCGCCCCGCCCCTCGCCGGGCCGACCAGCATCGCCGACATGGCCAGGGATGTCCTGGCCACCCTCGATGCCCTCGACCTGCCCGCGGTGCGGGTGCTGGGCCACTCCCTCGGCGGCATGGTGGCCCAGGAACTGGCGCTGATGGCCCCCGAGCGCGTCAGGGCCCTGATCCTCGCCGACACCTGGTGCCGTCCGCGGGGCTATTTCCTCGAGCCCTTTCCCTTCCGCACCACCTATCTGCACTGGCTCCTGCGGGCCTATCCGGTGGCCCAGGTCATTGACATCATGTCCAGGGGCGCGGCGCTGCGCACGCCCGCCATTCGCCCCTACGCCCTCCAGACGATGAGCCGCTACCTCGGCGACCGCGAGACGCTCCTGCACATCTGGGACGCGGCCACGGCCTTCGATAGCCACGAGCGTCTGGAACGGATCACCGCCCCGACGCTGATTGTGGCCAGCGACGGCTACCTGTTCACCGCCGCGCAGGCCGTTCGGCTCGCCGCGGGCATCCCCGGGGCCAGCCTGGCGGTTATTCCCAGGACCGGCCACTGGGTCAATTGGGATAACCCCGTCGCCTTCCAGGAGGCGGTGATGGGGTTTCTGGCCCATCTGGGCGACCCGTTGCGCGTTCCGGTCGCAGGGGCATGAGGAAACCCGGTTGCCCCATGCCCCTGCCTGGCGGGGCAACCGTCTCCTCCCGCTGATCAGACGGCCTCGAGGGCCTGGGCCAGGTCGGCGATCAGGTCCTCGGGGTGCTCGACCCCGATGGACAGGCGCACCATCGCCGGGGTGATGCCCAGTTCCAGGCGCTCTTCCGGGTCCACATCGGCGTGGGTCATGGTAGCGGGATGTTCGGCCAGCGACTCGTTGCTGCCCAGGCTTACCGCCAGGTGGATGAGCTTGAGCGCGTTGAGCAGGCGAAAGGCCTCGCGCTCGCCGCCGACCACATCGAAGGCGATCATGCCGCCCGGCGCGCTGCACTGGCGATGGTACACCTCGTACTGCGGGTCGTCTTCGGTCAGGTTGCCCAGGTAGTAGACGCGGTCCACTTTGGGGTGATCGTTGAGGAACTCGGCCACGTGGCGGGCGGTCTTCATCTGGGCGGTCATGCGCAGTTTGAGGGTTTCGAGGCTGCGCATCAGCAGCCAGCCGGTATGCGGACCGGCCATGGTGCCGAAGATGGTGCGCAGAAACTTGACCTGGTCGAGCAGGTCGCGTCTGCCCAGGCAGACGCCGGCGATCAGGTCGCTATGGCCGCCGATGTACTTGGTGGCCGAGTAAAGCACCAGGTCGGCGCCGTGGCGCAGCGGTTGCTGCCAGAGCGGCCCGAGGAAGGTGTTATCCACCGCGGTCAGAATGGGCCGTTGGCCGCTGAGACGGGCGGCGAGGCCAGCATAGGCGGCGATATCCACCAGGGCGTTGGTGGGATTGGCGGGGGTCTCCAGATAGATCAGGGCCAGGTGCTCGGCCAGGCCCAGGCGGCGCAGTTCGGCCTCGGCGGCTTCGGGCGGCGCGCCGGCGCGGAAGCCGACCACCCGTATGCCGAAGCGCGGCAGCACGTGTTTGAGCAGGTAATCGGTGCCGCCATAGACCGGCTCGCTGTGGAGCAGGACGTCTCCCGGTTGCAAAAAGGTCAGCAGGGTGGTGCTGATCGCCGCCATGCCGCTGGCGAACACCGCGGCGCACTCTGCCTCGTCCCACAGCGTCAGGCGATCTTCGAGGATCTCCAGGTCAGGGTTGTTCAGGCGACTGTAGATCAGGCCCGGTTCTTCGTCGGGACCGCGGCGGCGCAGGCCGTAGGCGATTTCGAAGAAGGCTTTGCCCTCTTCGGCGGTTTTGAAGGTGAAGGTTGAGGTCTGGAAGATCGGACATTTGATCGCCCCTTCGGACAGTTCGGGCTTGTAGCCATAGCTCATCATCAGGCTTTCGGGACGCAGGGGCCGTCCGTTCAAGTAGCCTTCGGGCTTGCGTCTGGCCATAGTCGCCTCCTCGCGGTACGCGGGGCGCCCCATCGCCCCGTCCTGGCCTCATGGTGCACCAGGGCGGTCGCCGGCCCGGTTAAGCCATGACAACAGGCTGATAACCTGACGTGAACATAGGCTCTCGAAGAGGGGTGTGGGGAAACCGGGTTTCCCCACGCCCCCGCCCGCGGGAGGGTCTGGGAGGGCGCAGCCCTCCCAAGAACAAACTTATTTTCATTGCGGCGTGGTGCGGCGCAGCCGCATGGACGGCTGACATGAACAAGGGCGGATGGAGGAGGGCCAGACCCTCCTCCATCCGCCCATCCGGCAGGGGCGTGGGGCGCCCCGCGCGCCCCACCCTTCGCGCGCCTAATCGGCGCTGGCGGGCGCCTTGGCCGGCTCAACCAGCGACTGGGCCTCGCGCTTGCTCTGCCAGATCGCCCAGAACAGCGCCGCGGCGCAGATGATCATCGCAATGATCACCCCCGGGCTGCCGGGATCAATCGTCACCACCATAGGCGCGATGATCAGGGCCACCAGGTTGATCACCTTGATCATCGGGTTCAGGGCCGGACCGGCGGTGTCCTTGAGCGGGTCGCCGACGGTATCGCCGACCACGGCGGCCTTGTGCGGCTCACTGTGCTTGCCGCCGAAGTTACCCTCCTCGATGTACTTCTTAGCGTTATCCCAGGCCCCGCCGGCATTGGCCTGGAACACAGCCATCAACTGGCCCGAGAGGATGATACCGGCCAGGAAGCCGCCGAGCGCTTCGACGCCCAGGGTGAAGCCCACCAGGATGGGGACCATCACGGCGATAATGCCGAGGCTGATCAACTCCTTCTGTGCGGCGGTGGTGCTGATGGTCACCGCGCGGGCGTAGTCGGGCTGCACCTTGCCTTCCATCAGGCCGGGGATGCGGAACTGGCGGCGCACCTCGTTGACGATCTGCGAGGCGGCGCGGGAGACGGCCCGAATGGTCAGCGAGGAGAACAGGAATGGCACGGCCCCACCGATAAGCAGACCGATGAAGACGATCGGCGCCGAGACGTTGATGCCGGTGAGCAACTGCACGCCCTGGTTGCCCGCCTCGATCAACTGTTGCTGCACCTTGTTCACATCGGTGAGGTAGGAGCCGTAGAGCGCCACGGCGGCGATCACCGCCGAACCGATGGCGATTCCCTTCGTGACCGCCTTGGTGGTGTTGCCCACCGCGTCCAGGTCATCCATCACGTTGCGGGCATTCTTGTCCAGCCCGGCCATTTCGCCGATACCGTTGGCATTGTCGGAGATCGGCCCGAAGCTATCCATCGAGATCGTATTCCCGGTGAGCAGGAGCATGCCGATGCCGGTGAGCGAGACGCCGTAGAGCATTGCCGTGAACGTCACCACCGGATCAGCCGCATACCCGCTGAAGATCACCACCGAGGTGAGGATGGAGCCACAGATCACCAGGATGGCCCAGACGCTCGACTCCATACCCAGGGCCAGACCGGAGAGAATATTCGTGGCCGCGCCGCTCTGCGAGGAGCGCGACACCTCCTTCACCGGATTGTAGTGGGTGCTGGTGAAGAACTCGGTCAGTTTATCGAGCACGATGGCCAGGGCCACACCGGCGACGGTGGCCCAGAGCGGGCGCCAGTCGACCGCGCCGCTGGCAGGATCGCGCATAAACACCGCCGTCGCGGCCACAGAAGCGGCGATCGCCAGGCCCGCGGCAATGTAGAAGCCGCGGTTCATAGCTGCCATGGCGTTGCGACGGCGCTCATCGGTGGTGACGAACAGGTTGCCGATCACCGAAGCGACCACGCCGATAGCCCGCAGCACCAGGGGGAAGATGATGAAGCGCAGATCGTACTGCCCGTCGCCGATCGTCCCGGCCACAGCATCGCCCAGCACCAGACCGAGGATCAACGCCGAGACCAGGGTCACTTCGAAGCTCTCGAATACGTCGGCGGCCATGCCGGCGCAGTCGCCCACATTATCGCCCACCAGGTCGGCGATCACCGCGGCGTTGCGCGGGTCGTCCTCAGGGATGCCGGCCTCGACCTTGCCCACCAGGTCCGCGCCGACATCGGCCGCCTTGGTGTAGATGCCACCGCCTACGCGCATAAACAGCGCGATCAGCGAGCCGCCGAAGCCGAAGCCCAGCAGCGCGTCGGGGGCCGCGATGCCGAACACCATGAAGATCAACGTGCCGCCCAGGAGCCCCAGGCCCACGGTGAGCATACCGGTCACCGAGCCGGCGCGGTAGGCGATCTGCATCGCCGGGTTGTACCCCTTGCGCGAGGCGGCGGCCACGCGCACGTTCCCCTCGACCGCGACGTTCATGCCCACGAAGCCCACGCTGTAGGAGAAGAGCGACCCCATCAGGAAGGCGATGGCCCGCCCGATGGCCACCCACAGCGTGGCCGCCTCGGGGCTGCCGAAGTGTTCCACCGCCTCGCGCGTCGGCGGGATGATGAACACACTCGCGCCGAGCACGAACGTGAGGATCACGATGAGGATGGCAATGGTGCGGAACTGCTGGCTGAGATAGGCATTGGCGCCCGACTTGATGAACCCCCAGACCTCCTGCATCTTCGTCGTGCCCTTGTCCTGAGCGAGGATCATGCTCCTCAGGTAAAAGGCGTAGGCGATGCCGAAGATGGAGATGATGAGCACCGTCCATACGGCGTACTGCTGTAGTGCTGTGAGATCCTGCATCGTCCAACTCCTTCACGTTGCGTCGGCAAGCAAACCGCATATCACGCTCAGGCGCGGTTCGCACTCGCGTGACCATCTGGTCTTCGCCTCGCCAGCCTGGTTATTGTGGATCAACCAGACTGGCGAGGCGCAGCCTGAACCAGGCCTCAGACATGGGTTGGCTGCGCGGCCTGGTGCGTAACGCTTGAGGGGAGACGCGGCTGGCCCGGCCCGCGGCGATCCCGCTGGTCTGCTCGCGGCGAGTGCGCGCCCTGGCGCGGGCCACATGCGTCTGCCGCCGCGAGCGGAACGGGAGGTGCGGAGAGGCGACCCCTCCCAGCGCCCTGCCAGATGTCACGTAGATCTGAACCATGCCTTACACAGCAAGGGCGCTGCATCACCCTGGCGGCGCCCTCGATATCGTTCCGCGACGAGGAGAGGTACGGTCTGTGCAATTATACCGCAGTTGTGCGTCCGTGGAGCCTATTCTAACACATACGCTTCGCGATTGTAAAGAATAGTATCGCGATCTTCGCCTAAAGTTGTCAATGCTCACTCGGATGTTGGGCAAAGGCCGTACAGAACCGCTGCCCGCCCGGCCCGCGGGTGTGGTAAGCTAACAG
>DAOTYR010000410.1:0-5524 GCA_034434655.1 Chloroflexaceae bacterium | reverse complement strand
TTCGATTTCCCGTTCGGCGCCAGTGCCCTTGGGGGCCAGCAACCGGCCGCCGACGCGCAGGAGGGGGAGGGCGTATTCGGCCAGCACGCGCAGGTCGGCCACCGCGCGGGCCGTGGCCACATCGTAGCGTTCACGTTCGCCGGGATCATGCCCGAAGGTCTCGGCCCGACCGGTTACGACGCGCACCTGTTCCAATCCCAGGACGGCGATCAGGTGCTTCAGAAAGGCGGTCTTCTTGCCCACCGATTCGACCAGGGTCACTGCCAGTGGAGGGTACAGGATCTTCAGGGGCACACCGGGAAAACCGGCGCCAGTGCCGATATCCACGAGAGTGGCGGGTGGCGGGCCCCAGAAGCGGGCGAGCACCAGCGAGTCGAGAAAATGGCGCACGTAGATCGCCTGGCGGTCGGTGATGGCAGTAAGGTTGGTGTGCGCGTTCCAGGCCAGCAGTTCGTCGGCGTAGCGCGCGAACTGGCGGAGCTGGTTGGGGTCGAGGGGCAGGCCCCAGGCCGCGGCGGTGTCGGCCAGGAGCCGTTCGGCGGGATCAGCCATGGGCGGGGTCCTGGTGGTACAGGCCCTGGTCGGCGATATACTGGCGGACCGCCTCGGGCACCAGGTAGCGCACCGGCCGGCCCGTGGCGACACGACGGCGGATCTCGGTGCTGGAGAGGTCGAGGCGCGGGCCCTGGAGGAGGACATAGCGCCCGACGCCTGCCGGCACCGCCTGTTCAAAGGCGATGGGATCGAAGGCATGGCCGGGACGTTCCACAATCGCGAGGCGGGCGATGGTCACCAGATCGGCCACACGGCGCCAGCGGGGCAATTCGCGGGCCGCATCGGCGCCAACGATGAACCAGAGCTCAACGCCGGAGCCGAAGCGCGCGCGCAGGTGTTCGAGCGTTTCGACGGTATACGAGGGCGGCGGGCGGCGAAGCTCGAGGTCGTCAGGGACAAAGGCGGGATTATCGGCGCAGGCCAGGCGGATCATCGCCAGGCGCTGGACGGGGGCAGCGCCAGGGGGGACGCCTTTGAGCGGCTGGAGCGCGGCGGGAACGAAGCGGACCTGCTGAAGGGCGAGGGCCCAGCGCACCTCTTCGGCGATCGCCAGGTGACCGATATGGACGGGATCGAACGTGCCACCATAGACGCCCACGCGGACCGGTGCGGCAGGACCGTCTACTGGCGCAGTTCCCACTCGCAGGCCTCCTGGAAGAGATGCCACACAATCCAGGCGACATCTTGCTGATCTTCGGTCAGCAAGTCATCAACAAACGGCTCGACTAACTGGGCGACATCGGCGCGTGCAAGCAGATAGACGCGCGAACCAAGCGTCTCGTGGAGGTGGAGGGCCAGGGCATCGGCAAGGTCGAACAGGTCGCGTTCGGGAAGGCGCCGACTGGTGCTGAAGTGGTAGCCGTTCATAGAGGCAGCAAGATGGTTCCTGACGTGAACATCGTTCGCAGCGTTCGGCCCCTCTCCTGGCCTCCCCCTGCCGGGGGGAGGCGCCGGGTTCCCGCCCCCGGCGGGGGAGGGTCCGGGCGGGGGCCGGCACCGTGCCCGCGGAGCCGTGGCGCGGGCGTCCCGCCTGCGCTCCCGGGCCGTGTGCATCGGGCGTGGTGCGCCATGCGCATAACCGTCTCACGTGACCATGGGGGAACCAGGTTCCCCCATCCCCCCGGGAAGGTGAGGGCGCAGTCCGTGCGCAGGGGCGTGGGGAAACCGGGTTTCCCCATACCCCCGCCCGCGGGAGGGTGTGGGCGGGCGCAGCCCTCCGAAGGTTCCGCGGATCAGGGACAAAGGCGCCGGTCATCACCACGAGCGGCGAGGGCGGAGGCGCCGGTCATCATAGCCGGGATCATCAAAGCGCTCATCGTCGTAGGCCTGCACCGGATGGGCCTCGGCCTGGCCTCCCTGGTTGGCCAGGAGGGCGCTTTCGGTCAGGCTCTCGCTGATATACTCGAGATACCCGCGGATATCCTCATTGTCTTCCAACGAACTGAAGGGAATGGTCGCGCCGCTGACCGTTTTGACCGAATCGCGGATATCGCGGAGGGTCTGGTCAATACCCTTGACGAGGCCGCGCATCACCCCGGCCAGTTCTTCGCGTTCCTGGATGGTCAGATTGGCGAAGCCGCGCAAGGTCTTTTCCTGGGCGCGCAGCAGCGTCGCGCGCAGGATGGCGATATCGGCCTGGGTTTGCAACTCATAGCGGCGCACGAGATGGGCCTGGCGCACCTGTTCGAAGAGTTCCTCGCTGGTGACGGGCGTCCACAGCAAGGCGGGAATGATAATGAAGCCGATAATGCCGATGATCACCTGCTGCAAAATAAGCCCGGTTTCCGCGACGGCGGCCTGGGCAGCCCACCAGGAATACTGGATTTCGAACGAGTAATACAGGAGGTAGAGGGCCGCGCCGATAATCACCGTATAGCCAATGGTGCGCGCATTGATGCGTTGCAGGAGCATACCCCCTGGCGACCAGGGGATGAGGAACGAGGTGAGGCTGGGGGGGGCCAGCACGAGAATGGCGGTAAACGCCGCAGCGACGACCCAGTTGCTGGTCAACTGGCTCTGGACGCCCCACCAGTAGACGGCGGAGCCGATCATGGCGATAAGGGCAAGGATAGCCAGCAGCGTCTTGGCGGAGAACTGCCAGCCGCCCCGGCGGCGTTGACCACGAATCACATCAAGGTATCTGCTGCTCACGTTCAGGCAACCCTTCCAGGCGAACAGCGACCCGGCCCGCCGCTCGCCAATCGAGTAGCGCTTCAGCGTGGATACACCTCGGGGGAAGCGAGCACATAGGTCTCGACCCAGTCAACGTAGCCGGCAGCCTTGAGGCGTTCGACGTGCGCCGGTGAGAGAGCGGTCAGCCCATAACTGACATTGATCCGGTACGGCACTTCGAGGGCCGGCAGCCCCGGATCGCGGAGCACGAACGTCGCCTGAACGAGAAAATCGCCGCTGAGGCGCCCCAGCACAAGATGCTGCTGGTTCAGCGGGTCGTACCAGCGCAACTCAGCGTTGCGGGTCGTATACAAGCGCGGTGGAGCAAGCACCTGGCGATCCACCTGTTGATCGCGCCATTTCTGCTCATTCGAGCGTTCGGGCGTCGGGGCGATGACCAGTGGCGGCGCTACGACGGCTACGGATGTCGCTGAAGGGACCGCCGGGGTGGTTGGCGTCGGGGCGACGGTTGCCGGGTCGGGCGCCATACTACCGACGGTCGTTGGCGCAACGGGCACCTCAGCAGTTGCGAACGGCTGCGGCAAGGCCAGGGAAGCCGCAGGCGGCGCCTGAGCGGGTCGCTCTTCGTTCTGCAGGGCCTCCATACATCCGCCGAGGGCCACAACAGCCACGACGATCATCGCCAGATGGACAATGCCCTCTCCACCTCCACGCCAGAACTGGCTCGCGCGCGCCGAACGGGTCTCAAAAAGCGTGCGATGCACGGTTGCTCACTTCGTAGCCCCATCTATGCTATGCAAAGACATGGTTTCGCTGCGCGGCCTGGCACGTAACCATCTGGGGGGATGCGGAGAGCGCAGCCCCGCCGCGATCCCGCTGCTCTGTCCGCGGCAGAGGCGCGCCCCGGCGCAGCCCGTATGCCTCTGCCGCCGCAGGCGAAACGGAGAGCGCGGGGAGCCATCGTCTCCCCACGTACTGCCAACATAAGGGGCGAACCCCTCCTATCTCGTAATAGCAAAGTTAAAAACGCTATCCGGCAAATAGTATCACGCGGTCGAACATATGTCAAGATTCTGAATCCTATACCGGGTGAATTGCCGATTTCGGCGAACACGGAGAGACGTGGGGGAACGCGCCGCCCACGTCCGGGTCTTTACGTGCATCTATCTGGGATGGCGAGACTCTCTAACGTGAACATAAGTCCGCGGCGAGGGGGGTGGGGAAACCGGGTTTCCCCACACCCCCACCCGGTGGGAGGGTTTGGGAGGGCAAAGCCCTCCCAAGAACTATGTTCATCGTGTTGGTGTGCGGCGCAGCCGCATGGACGGTTGAGGTGACCATCGTTCGCAGCGTTCAGCCCCCCTCCCAGCCTCCCCCCGCTGGGGGGAGGAGCCGGGTTCCCTCCCCCGGCGGGGGAGGGTCAGGGAGGGGGCCGTCACCTTCGTTGAAACGGATTGCCGCTGGAGCAGGGGGATGGGGAAACCCGGTTTCCCTATCCCCCCACCCGGTGGGAGGGTCTGGGAGGGCGAAGCCCTCCCAGGAACAATCGTATTTTGATCCCGTCCGTGTGCGGCGCGAGCCGCATGGTGGTCTGGGGTCATATACCAGAGCGTCATCGAGACGCCGCAGGCTCGTGAGCGCTGGAGGGCTTCCTGTTGCATCGAGCGGCAATCTACCATCCGCAATCTCAAATGGTCATTTGACCTCGAGCAGCTCGATTTCAAACACCAGAGTGGCGCCGGGAGGCACCTTGCCCTCGCCGGCGCCCCGATCGCCATAGGCCAGGTCCGGCGGCACAACCAGTTGGCGCAGCCCTCCCACGCGCATCCCGACGATGCCCTCTTCCCAGCCCGCGATCACCTGGCCGTCGCCCAGGCGAAACGCATACGGTTTCTGGCGCGCCAGGGGCCGGGTGGGGAGCAGGGAGGTCTCGAAGCGCGCGCCGTCGTTGAGCCAGCCGGTGTAGTGCACCACCACCGTCGCGCCGGGCTGTGCCTCGGCGCCCGTGCCCATCTCCAGGTCGGCGTACTTCAGGCCGCTGGGGGTGGTCACGTAGGCCGAGGCCTCCAGCGCCTGCGGGGCGACGGGTGGATTGCGGCGAATATCCACCAGTTCGACCTCGAAGGTCAGCGTGGCGTTCGGCGGAATGACCCCCCCGGCCCCTCGCGCGCCGTAGGCCAGTTCCGGGGGGATGATCAGGCGCGCCTTGCCGCCCCGGCGCATCAGCGCGACGCCCTCGTCCCAGCCGGGGATGACCGCGCCTGCGCCGAGCACGAACTGCAACGGATCGTCGCGCAGGTACGAATTGTCGAACTCGGTCCCGTCGGCCAGAGCGCCGCGGTAGTGCACGTCAACCACATCGCCGGGACGGGGACGCGGGCCGACGCCGGGTTCTAGTTCAATGAAGGTCAGCCCGCTGGGGGTAACCGTGGGCGGGGCGATGGGCCGGCGCGCAGCGACGGGGCTCGGCGTGGCGGCTGGCGCCTGCGCGCCACATGCGGCCAGGAGCGCCAGGGCCAGGAGGATTGCAGACGCTATAAGGGGATGCAATCGGGTACGGGGAAAGCACTTCATGGGAACACCAGGGGCAGCGCGCGCATCACGGCTTGCGATGCGCCGCGCTTTTTCGTGCCCTCCAGGGCGAGAAAAAGGGCGTAGCCCTCAAGCAGGGGGATGGGGAAACCCGGTTTCCCCATCCCCCCACCCGCGGGAGGGTTTGGAGGGCGCTGCCCTCCCAGGACAACCTTTGGATCCCATTGGGGATGCGGACCGGAGACCCGCGCACCCAGGCCCCCGCACGCCGGAGGGTTTGGGATGGCGCAGCCCTCCCAAGAAA
>DAOTYR010000409.1:0-5623 GCA_034434655.1 Chloroflexaceae bacterium | reverse complement strand
GCAGGGGCATGGGGAAACCAGGTTTCCCCATGCCCCCACCCGCGGGAGGGTGTGGGAGGGCTGCGCCCTCCCAAGAACAACCGTATGTTCATGGCGGCGTGGTGCGGCGGAGCCGCATGGAGGGCTGAGGTGACCATCGTGCGCAGCATTCTGCCCCCCTTCCAGCCCCCCCGGCGGGGGGAGGCACCGGGTTCCCGCCCCCGGCGGGGGAGGGTCCGGGAGGGGGCCGGCATCGTGCCCGCGGAGCCGTGGCGCGGGCGGGACGCCCGCGCTCCCGGACCGGTTGCATCGGGCGGGGTACGCCATGCGCATGGGGCCTAACGCAAAGAAATCATGGCTCTACTTGAATTAAAAAACGTCCACACCTACTACGGCAAGATCCACGCGCTCAAGGGCATTTCGATCACCGTCGAAAAGGGTGAGATCGTGACCCTCATCGGCTCGAATGGCGCGGGGAAGAGCACAACCTTGCGCACCATTTCCGGGCTGTTGACGCCACGGGTGGGCGAGGTGCACTTCAATGGCCGGCGCATTGACCGGCTGCCGGCCCACGAGATCGTCAAACTAGGCATCGCCCAGGCTCCCGAGGGCCGGCGGATCTTCCCCCGGCTGACCGTGCTGGAGAACCTCGAGATGGGGGCCTACCTGCACGATACGCGCAGTCAGACGTACCAGGACGATCTCGAGCGCGTCTTTACCCTCTTTCCACGGCTGCGCGAGCGCACCTCGCAGAAGGGCGGCACCCTCTCCGGCGGCGAGCAGCAGATGCTTGCCATCGGGCGCGCGCTGATGACCCGCCCGCAGGTGCTGCTGCTCGATGAGCCTTCGATGGGCCTGGCCCCGGTGCTGGTCGAGCAGATCTTCGAGATCGTCAAGACGATCAACTCCCAGGGCACTACGGTGCTGCTGGTGGAGCAGAACGCCCTCCAGGCCCTGGGCATTGCCCATCGGGGCTATGTGCTCCAGAGCGGCGAAATCGTGCTCGAGGATACCGCCCACGCCCTGCGTGAGAATGAGATGGTGCAGAAGGCGTATCTGGGATTGGAGTAGACGTGGGTGTCATACCCAGGCGTTCCCGGCGGGGCGGGGGAATGGGGAAACCAGACTTGCCCATCCCGCTTCTGGAGCGTGGCTAAGCGGGTTTCAACCCCGGCTCGTGGCTCCACTGCTCGCCCACCTCACGGGGGACCCGGGGTAAGATGCCGGTGACGACCTCGTAGGTAATCGCGCCCAGCCAGGCTGCCACTTCTTCGGCGCTGATGGCCTCTGCTCCCTGCGCGCCGATGAGCACCACCGCGTCACCCCGGCGCACGCCGGGGATGTCGGTCACGTCCACCATAGCGTAATCCATGCAGATGCGCCCCACGATGGGCGCGCGCCGCCCGCGGATGAGCACCTCGCGCCAGGGCGGGGTGCGGCGCAGCCCGTCGGCATAGCCCACAGGGATGGTGGCGATACGGCTGGGCCGCGCGGTCACAAATGCGCCGCCGTAAGAGATGGGCGTGCCGGGAGGGTGGTCGCGCACCTGGGCCACTTCGCTGTGGAAGCTCAGGGCGGGGCGAAAGCCCTCGGGGCAGAACACAGCGGGGCCGGGGGCCAGGCCGTAGCAGGCAATACCCGGGCGCGCCATATCCAGGCGGGCCGCCGGCAGGCGCAGCAGCGCGGCGCTGTTGGCGGCATGGGCCGTGGGCGGGCGCAGCCCGGCCGCCGCGAGTTCGCGCAGCAGGCTGGTGAAGACGGCTAGTTGGGCCTCGGTCGGTCGCAGGTCAGGAGCATCGGCGCTGGCGAAGTGGGTGTAGATGCCGGTCACCTCCAGGCCCGCCAGGCCGCGCAGCCAGGCCAGGAAGGGGCCGGTTTCCGCCGGCGGCAGGCCCAGGCGAGCCATGCCCGTGTCAACCTTGACGTGCACCCGCGCCGGGCGACCCAGGGCCACGGCCGCGGCATGGAGAGCCTCGGCGGCATCGGCGTCGAAGAGGGTGCATTCCAGGCCCAGGGCCACGGCCTCTTCGGCCTGCCAGGGGGGCAGATAGCCCAGCACCAGGATGGGCGCGCCGATACCGGTCTGCCGCAGCGCCCGCCCCTCACCCAGCGTGGCGACGGCCACGGCCGCCGCCCCCGCTCCCAGGGCGGCCCGCGCCGCGCGCGCGGCGCCATGGCCGTAGCCGTCGCCCTTGAGCACCACCATCAGTGGCACGCCGGCAAGGGCGCGAAGCCGCCGCACGTTGCCGGCGATGGCGTCGAGATCGATGCGCAGCCAGGTCGGGCGGTCGGGAGCGCCGACGCGCACGCTGTGCCAGGCCGGTTCCTGGCGCACCAGGAGCGGGCCGGCGGCTGGTTCGACCAGCCGGGCGACAACGCGCTCCATGCGCGCTTCGGCGCTGCCTTTGACCAGGATCAGGTCGCCCGGACCAAGGTTGGCCGGCAGGGCGTTGACGGCGGCGATGCTGGTGTCAACCACGCTGATGGGCAGATCGGGGCGCGCGGCCCGCGCGGCATCAGCGGCGGCAACGCCCCAGTCACCCTTGAGGATCAGCTCGTCAGCACAGCGGGCGGCCAGGGCGCCGAGTTCGCGGGCCACGGCGATCGTGGCCGCCGGCGGCAGGTCGGAGAGGGCGCCGAGGATGGCGATGCGGCGCCGGGCGGGGAGCGCGGCGAGGGCGCGCAGGGCGGCGCGCACCGAGGGGGCCGTGGCGCTGAAACTGTCGTCGAGCAGCGTGGCCCCGCTGGCCGCCGGCAGGGGGCGCAGACGCCCGGCAGGGGGGTCAATGCGCGCCAGGGCCGCCGCGCAGCTTGCCAGATCCATTCCACAGACCAGACCGACGGCGACGGCGGCCAGGGCGGCATACACCGCCGGCTCTCCCAGGAGCGGCACGCGGGCCTCGATTGTCTCGGCGCCCCGCCGCAGGCGCAGGCGGGTACCGTCGAGGGCGTAGCATAGCGCCTCGGCCCACAGATCCAGGCCGGGGGTCAGGCCGTAGAAGAAGGCGCGGGGCGCATCCCTGGCCAGGGCGCGCACCCGGGGATCGTCGCCGTTGAGCACCGCGACCCCGCCGGGGGGCAGGGCGGCGACCAGGGCGCCCTTCTCGGCGACGACGCCGTCCAGGTTGCCCAGGCCGCGCAGGTGGGTCTCGCCCACGGCGGTGACCACGGCGATACGGGGCGGAAAGAGGGCCGCCAGACGGGCAATCTCGCCGGGGCGGTCGCTGCCGTACTCCAGCACGGCGAAGCGGTGCCGCGCCTCCAGGCGCGCCAGGGCGATGGGCAGGCCCAGCAGCGAGTTGAAGCTCCGCCGGGTCTGGAAGGTGGGAGCCAGCACCGCCAGCACGGCGGCGATGGCGCGGCGCGTGGTGGTCTTGCCGACGCTGCCGGTCACGCCGATGACCCGTGGAGCGACAGCGGCCAGGCGCGCGGCGGCCCAGCGTTGCAGCAGGGCCTGGGGATCGTCGCTGAGCACCACCGTGGCGGGGCCGGGGTCGGCGGGGGGCCAGCGGCAGAGCACGCCGGTGGCCCCGGCGGCCAGCGCCGCGGGGATGTAGTCGTGTCCGTCGGCGCGCGCCGTGCGCAGGGCGATAAAACAGGCCCCGGGCGTGGTGAGACGCGAGTCGTAGCTCCAGTCGGCGAAGGTGGTCGCGCGGGGAGCGGTGTGCAGGCGCCCGCCGGCGGCGAGCAGTTCGTCAAGCGCAATCATGCGGGTAGGGGGCCGAAGCAATAGAGCGTTTCTCAGGTAATGATGATCTCAACCGTAACGGTAAGGGCGGGTGGGGAAGCCGCCCCGCCGTCGAGGCGCGCGGCCACGGGCCACCCACCATGGGTTTTGGTGGTGTCAATCGTTTCGAGAGACGCAACAGACCAGAGCGACAGCGCTGCGGCGGGCGAGCCGGGCGCCCGCTCGTATTATAATGTCTCTCCAGCCGTCCAGGCGGCTCCGCCGCACACCACGGGGATGAAAAAAGGTTGCTCCTGGGAGGGTTGCACCCTCCCAGACCCTCCCACCGGGTGAGGAGGTGGGGAAACCGGGTTTCCCCACACTCCTGCTCAAGGGCGTGGCCCGCGCAAACCCCTCCGCGGGCGGTGGTAGGGGGACCTGGTTTCCCCATATCCCGCTCCGAGGCGCTATGTTCACGTCAGCCGTCCATGCGGCTGCGCCCCACACGAACAGGATGAAAACAGGTCTTTCTTGGGAGGGCTGCGCCCTCCCAGACCCTCCCGCGGGTGGGGTCGTGGGGAAACCGGGTTTCCCCACACCCCTCCTCAGAGGGACTAAGTTCACGTCAGGCATCCAATGAGCAACGTTGCCGTCGCGCGGCGGGCCAGGCGGTCCACCTGGGTGTGGATGGGGGTGGCGCTCCTGGCGCACACAGGCTGGGGCGCCTATCCGGTCCTGGCGCGCTACCTCCAGACCGTGAGCGCCCTGCCCAGTATGGCCCTGCTCTCCCTGGGCAACCTGATAGCCCTGCTGGTGTACGGGCCGTTCGCGCTGCGGCATGTTGACCGGCACGTGCTGCGCTCGCGGGTGATCTGGGCCTTTGCCCTGGTCGTGGTGCTGCGGGCGATAACCAATCTCCTCGCCGCGCGCTACACCCTGGCGATCTATGTCCAGTTGATCACCCTGATGACGCCCCTGCTGGTGGCCTTGCTCAGCGCGGGGCTGTTCCGCGAGGCTTTGCCGCCCTTCACATGGCCGGCAATAGGCTTTTCGTTCGCCGGTTCACTGCTGATGATGAGCGGCGACCTCGGCGGCGAAGGACCGCTGCTGCGTATCGGCGCCGGCGACCTGGCCGGTCTGGCCCTGGCGTTGACCTCGGCCCTGTGTCTGGCCTTCTACATGCTCCTGGTGCCGCGCGCGGCGAAGCAGGCCGTTTCGGGTGAAGCGGTGCTGGTGGTGCAGTTGATCGCCCTGACCCTGACCACCGGGGCGATCAGCGCGTTGCTAGGAGAGGATCTGGGGCGCTTCAACGCCATCGGCGCGAGCGACTGGGCGGTGTTTGGGGCCTTCGTTGGCTTTGTGCTGCTCGGGGCGAACGCGGGGCAGATCGCCGCCCTGCGACACCTGGGCGCGCCGCGGGTCAGCAGCACGATGGCCTGGCGGCTGATTGCCACGCTGGCGCTAGCGGCGCTCTTGCTCGGCGAGCGCCTGACCTCGCTCTGGCAGGCCCTGGGGGCGGGGATCGTGCTGGTCACCATTACCGTTTACCTCTCGCGGCAGCGGCAGGGTGCCGACGCGCATGAGCCGTGATACCTTTTCGATTGTAGAGTTTTGGTAAGTATTCACATTTCTTCTGGGAGCGCGGGCATCTTGCCCGCGGAGACGCGACGAGGGCGGGACGCCCTCGCTCCCAGGCGCATGCGTTACCCCAGGTGTGAACACTTACGAGTTTTGATGCTGGATTGCCGTATATGCGGTCCTGAGGTGACCATCGCGCGCCGCGTGCAGCCCCCCTCCCAGCCTCCCCCCGCTGGGGGGAGGCGCCGGGTTCCCGCCCCCGGCGGGGGAGGGTCAGGGAGGGGGCCGTCACCGTGCCCGCGGGGCCGCGACGCGGGCGGAACGCCCGCGCTCCCGGGCCATGTTCATCGGGCGGTGTGCGCCATGCGCATGACTGTCTCACGTGACCATGGGGGACCA
>DAOTYR010000408.1:0-7347 GCA_034434655.1 Chloroflexaceae bacterium | reverse complement strand
CGGTCCCCGAGCAGCCGTCGGGATGGATCACCCCTTCGCTGATCGGCTTTATGCTCGGCCTGGGCACAGGCATCGTGCTGGACCGCTTCGTCTTCAGCCAGCAAGAGGGGAAGCCTGTCTAGTTCCGATACCTTTTTTAAGGCATGTTTCAAACGCACTTGACAGTTCGCCTCGACACGGGACCCCAGGGATGGCTGTGGAGGGGCCTGGCCCCTCCACACCTCCCCGCCAGACTGTCAAGCGCAAACCGCAGGTTTTGAAACATGCCCAAAGACCATAACCATGGTACAAAGGTACTTGCGTCATGTTGCGCCGGGATGGTAATGGATGCTAGGATCAGGTCTGGCTGCCTGCGCCACCCTGTTTCGCGTCGCGCCATCATCGCCAGGGAGCATATCGTGAAGTTGGAAGGTTCGCTTGTCACGTTCCCGCTGCGGGAATTGATCGACATGGTCACGTTTAGCTCGGTCACCGGGGTGTTGAACATCTACGGATCGGGAAAGGCCGGGCATATCTTTTTTCGCGAGGGGCGGTTGTACCACGCCGAGCGCGGGCTGGCTCGCGGAATGGACGCGCTGGCCGAATTGCTGGCGATCGATGAGGCCCGCTTCAGTTTTGTCACCGATACCGTGTCGGAAGAGGAGTCGCTGTGGGGTGCGCCCGACTATTTCCTGCAGAACGCCGAACGCGCCGCGGCGCGCTGGCGCCAGATACGCGCCTATGTGCCCGATCTCGAGCGCGTGCCACGTCTGCTGGTCGCGCCGGCCTGGATCGAGCGTCACGTCAATCCGGCCCACCATCCGTTGCTCGCCGTGGTTGATGGGCGCATGTCACTCCGCGACATCGCCGCTCGCCTGGGTTGGGCCGCGATCGATGTGGCCGAGATTGCGGCTCAGTTGAGCCTCGACGGGGTGATCGAACTGGTCACCGCCCCGGCCGAACCACCCGCGCCCGCGCCGCCCGCGCGCCGAACCGGGCTGTTTGATCAACTCCTCGCTTCCAGTTCTTCCCCGCAAACGTCGTCCCAGGCTGACTCTCCCCCCGCCGATCCCCAGGCACGGCCGTATCATTCGGTCGAAGATGCGATCCTGCAACTCCTCCGCGGGTCGGGTTAAGCGGGCGTGACGAACGGTTGCGCGCGCTGTCACCGTTGGGGGGAGGCGCGGCTCTGCGCGATGCCTGCATCTCCAGAATAGGGCTACGTCAACGTCCGGTTGATCGTCCGCGCCGTGGGCGTCATGGTCTTTGAGCAATTCATCCGCTATGCCGGGCTAGCCGTCGGGCTGAAGCCCTCGGCGAGGGGATGCGAAGGCCGCCTGCGCGGGCTAGAGCGGATGATGGATGCAAAGACCATAAGCCCTCGGCTAGGGGATGCGAAGGCCGCCTGCGCGGCCTGGAGCGGATGATGGATCAAAGACCATCAGCCCTCAGCGAGGGGATGCGAGGGCCGCCTGCGTGGCCTTTCGAGCCCGCGCAGGTGGCCTTCGCAGCGGCTAGCCCGCGGCTTCAGTCGCCGGGCGGACGAGGTTGACGTAGCCCTACCTCCAGAAAGCCGGGCTTGCCGTCGGGCCGCCGGGCGTGCTACTATAGAGCCGGTCGCAAGCGGCGTCCGGCTTGGCCTGGCGCCACGGCGTTGCAGCAGGAGCAGGCCCCCGATGGTGAACTGGCTGCGCAAACTGCTGGAGCTTGATGCCGAGGCGGCGATTGACCTCGGCCCCGATGAGCAGATCCTCTTCGTGATCGGGCGTCACTGGATCGTGCTGCTCACCCGCATGATCCTGCCCCTGATGGCCCTGGCGCTCTTTGGCGGGCTGGCGATGTACCGCGCCGCAGGAGGCACGTTCCTGGCGTACGAGACCAGTTCGCCCATCGGCCTCGATGCGTTGAACTGGTTGCTGGCCTTCATCGCCGGCGGTCTGTTGCTGGTCTGGCTGTTACTGTACGTGCGTGGCCCCAAAACGCGGGGACCGCGCCGGGCGCTGCTGCTGGCCGCCGGCGGGGTGCTTCTGCTGCTCTACTATCGCTATACGGGCGGGCGCGTCTTTGCCATCGAGCCCGAACTGGCCCTGGCCCAACGCGCCGATGTGTGGAACATCCTCCTGATCATCCTGGCCCTTCTCTGCGTCTTTATGCTGCTCTTTACGTTCTATGACTGGCTGAACGATGAATTGATCCTCACCAATCAACGGGTGGTCTTCGACAATGACCAGGTGTTCATCCCCCGCCTGATCGAACAGCGTGTCCAGCAGCAGATCTTTCTCGAAGATGTGCAGGACGTGAATGCGAAAACGAACACCTATCCTCAGCACATCTTGAAGTATGGCACGATCACCGTGAAGTCGGCGCGCTTCGGCGGCAATATCGTCTTTGAGTCGGCCAGTCAGCCGATGGAGATGCAACGGCAGATTATGGACCAGGTGCGCGCCCTGCGGAAGCGCATGACCGCCGCCGATTACCAGCGCATGATTGACGAGCGCATCTACGGCAAGAAGGCGTCGCCTGGCAAGACAACGACCGTGATAAAGCAGAGCCGCACTGCGCGCTGGCTCAACGCCCTCTTCCCCGAGAACCCCGAGGTTGATGAGAAGACCTTGACGATCACCTGGCGGCCCCACTGGCTCTTTATGCTCCAGGCGCAGATCGGCCCGACGTTGCTCCTGGCGATAGGGTTGTTCGTCGTCGCGCTGGCCAACAGTTATCTGGAACTGGAGCCGGGTTGGATCCTGCTGGCAACGTTGCTCGTTGTGGTCGCCTATCTGCTCTGGGCGGCGTGGGAGTTCGAGGATTACCGCAACGACAAATACATCCTTGCCCCTACCAACGTGGTGGATATCGAGAAGAAGCCCTTTGGCCCCGAGGATCGGCGCCAGGCCAGCCTGGGGGCGATTACGAATGTCAGCTTCGAGACGACCTTCATCAGCAACCTGCTGGGGTATGGCGATGTGGTGCTGGAGACGGCGGGCGCGGGCGGCAAGTTTACGTTTTTGCGCGTGCCTCGGCCCAATCAGGTAGTCAGCACGATCAACGAGTACATTGTCAATTTCAAGCGCGGGGAGCGCGAGAAGAACCTCAACGATACGCTTGATCTGCTCGCGCAGTACCACGAGGCGCAGAAGCGCTATAATGAGATCAATCCAGGCTCGGCGTGAGGCCGGTTGCTTCGGCGTGGAGATACCGGTGACGTTCCGGCGCTTGTTGCTCCTGCTGCTCATCGGCCTGGTCGCCGCCGGAACGCCCGCGCAGGCTCAGGCGCCGCCTTCCATCACCCTCGAGGCGCAGGCCGGCTACGATGGCGCCGGCGCGTACCGCGCCAATTTCTGGTTCCCTGTTGCGGTCACGGTCACCAACACCGGCGGCGATAGCCTCGGGGTGCTCGCGTGGGACGTGCCGGGCGATGCCGCCGCCGGTTCGTTCGAGTACGTCCTCGATCTGCCCCGGGGCGCCCGCAAGCGGGTGGTGTTGCCGGTGGTGCACACCGGTTTCAATAACCGCGCCCGGTTGACGCTGCGGATCGATGGCGAAGTGGTTGCGCGGCAGGCGATCGCGCTGAACCGCATTGGCATGGAGCGGCCGACCCTGGCGGTGATCAGTTCCGACGCGACGGTGCTCGGCAGCCTCCAGGCGCCCAGGTTCATCCCCGATACCGCGACGGCGGTGGTGCGCCTGGATCCGGCCCTGTTGCCCGATGACGCGGCCCTGCTGGCCGGTCTCGATGCGATCTTCATCCATGATCTGGCCACCGATAGCTTGAGTTCGGCCCAGCGCGAGGCGCTGCTGCTATGGACGCGCATGGGCGGCCAGTTGATCCTCGGGGGCGGGTTGCGGGCCGAACGCACCCTGGCGGGCCTGGCCGAGGTGTCGCCGGTGGATGTGGGCGCCTTGCGGGCCGACGCGCCGGCCGCTGCGCTGGCCGCGTTCGCCGGGCGCCCCGAACTGGCCGCGGATTTGCCCCCGTTGACGGTCAATGAGGCGCGCCTGCGCGCGGGCGCGCGCGCCCTCGATGGGTCCGGTTTGCTCGCGGCGCGGGCGGAAGGGGCCGGCCAGGTGATCTTCGCGGCCTTCGATCTGGCCGCGCTGCGCGTCTGGCCCGGCGAGGCGGCGCTGTGGGAACGGGCGCTCCAGATGGCCCCGCGCGCGCACATCGGCCCCGCCTTCCGTTGGCGGGGAGATAATCTGCTGCGAGACACGTTGCAGCATGGCCTCGTCTGGCTGCCCTCGCCGTGGCTCCTGCTGGCGCTCATGGCGGCCTACATCGCGGTGATCGGCCCGCTGAACTTCCTGCTGCTGCGCTGGCTCCGGCGGGTCGAACTGGCCTGGGTCACCACGCCGCTGATCGCCCTCGCCACCCTGGGGCTGACCTACGGCGGCAGTGTGGCCATGCGCGGCCCGGAGGCCCGCGTCGTGCAGGTGGCGATCGTGCAAGGCTTCGAGGGCGCTTCCACGGGCCAGGCAACCGCCTTCTTCGGCGTCTTCTCCCCCGCGCGCCGGAGCTACCGTCTCGATTTCGCCGCCGAAAGCCTGATTACGCCCTCGAGTCTGGCGAGCTTTGAACGCGCCCCGCTGATCGTGCGCCAGGAGGCGACGAGCAGCAGCGTTCCCGAGTTGTTGATTGATGTCGGATCGCTACGCAGCGTGATGGTAGAACAGACGGTTGGCGATGTGCCGCCGGTGCAGAGCGACCTGCGGATCGAAGGCGGGTTCCTGCGCGGGCAGGTGCGTCTCGGCGGCGATGCCGCGCCGCTGCGCGACGCGCAGATCGTCGCCGGCGCGGCGTCGGGCCGGATCGGCGATCTCCAGCCGGGAACGGCGGCGACGGTTGATCTCCGCCTCGGCCAGGAGAACTTCCCTTTTGAACCGCAGGATAGCGACTCCGGCCTCGTCTCCCGTCGCCAGGCGCTGATCTGGCTGTTTGGTTCCGACCGGTTCAGTCTGGGCAATCCATCCCCGCAGGGCCAGCCGGGCCATCCCGACCGGGAGGGCGTCTACCTGCTCGGCTGGATCGAGCGCCCGGCGCTGGCCATCAGCGTGAACGACGATGCCACCGCTCAGCGCGGCGAGACGCTGGTGATCATCAGGCTGAAGCACAACGGAGCGCAGCCGTGACCGTGATTGTAGAGACCCGCGATCTGACCCGGCGCTACGGGGGGACGCTGGCGCTCAACCACCTCAACCTGAGTATTCCGCAGGGGGCGATCTACGGCTTCATCGGGCCGAATGGGGCCGGCAAGACCACCACCATGCGCATTCTGACCACCCTGCTGGCGCCCAGCGACGGCGAAGCGTGGGTGGCAGGCCACTCGGTGCGGCGCGAGCCGGCGGCGGTGCGGCGCGCCGTGGGCTTCATGCCCGATTTCTTCGGCGTCTACGACCGGATGAGCGCGCAGGAATACCTGGAGTTCTTCGCTGCGGCCTACGATGTGCCGGTGGCGCGGCGCGCGCGCCTGATCGGCGACCTGCTGGCCCTGGTCGAGTTGAGCCACAAGCGCGACGCCGATGTGATGGGCCTCTCGCGAGGCATGAAGCAGCGCCTGAGCCTGGCGCGCACGATGCTCCACGATCCGCTGTTGCTCATCCTCGACGAACCGGCGAGCGGTCTCGATCCGCGGGCGCGGGTGGAGTTGCGCGAGTTGCTCAAAGAACTGCGGGTGATGGGCAAGACGATCATGATCAGTTCGCACATTCTCACCGAACTGGCCGAGATGTGCACCCACATCGGGATCATCGAGCGGGGCAACCTGCTGGCCTCGGGCGATGTCGCCACGATTATGCGCGAAATGCAGCCCCACCGCGTCTTCGAGGTGCGCCTGCTGGCCGCGAGCGACGGTGGTATGGCCGAGGCCCTGGCGGCGGCGGCGGAACTGGCGCGCGGCGATCCCCACGTGATTGACGCGCGGGCCCTGGCCGAAGACGATCCGCCGCATCTGCAGATCGACTTCGACGGTGACGACCGGGCCGTGAGCGCGTTGCTGGCCCGGCTGCTGGCTGCCGGGGTCCAGGTAACCCATTTTGCTGGCCAGGTGAGCAATCTCGAAGAGATCTTTCTCAGGGTGACCGGCGACCCGGCCTACGGCGGCACGAGTTGACCCGCCGGCCGTCTATGCGGCTCCGCCGCATACTGACGGGATGAAACTACTTCTTGGGAGGGCGGCGCCCGTCCACCCCCTCCCGGCGGATGGGGAAGATGGAGAAACCCGGTTTCCCCCTCCCCCTGCGCGCGGGCGGCGCCCGTCCACCCCCTCCCGGCGGGTGGGGAGATGGAGAAACCCGGTTTCCTCCATACCCTTGCGTGAGGGCCATGTCCTCCCAAACCCTCCTGCGGGCGGGGGTATGGGGGGACCTGGTTGCCCCATGTTCACGTCAGGGCTCCCCCTATCGTGGGCGCAACCCGGAGGGTTGCGCCCATATGCTTTGTGCTCCGCGGGGTGGGGAAAAATACTTGAGATCTGAAGAATTTCTCCTCATGTGGGCCTCCATGGTAACAAATTTCTGGTATGCTATATGCAGAGTATGTGCAACAAGTAGACGAATATAGTGCAATGAGGAGTCAGACGCCGATGCCTCGCCGAAATCCTCCGGCGCCCCCTGCTGCCCCTGACGCGCGCGCGGACACTGCTGAACCGACGGTCACTTCGGCCCCTTCCGACGACCCTCTGGCGGCGCTGCGCTACAGCCCGCCGCCGGAGATTGAAGCAGAGCTGATCGCCAGACTGCGCTCGGAGCACGGCTCGTCGGCCCGTTCGGAGGCCGAAGATGCCCTGAGGGCGATTGCCGCGGCCGATACGCGGCGCCTCCCCCCCCGGCTGCGCCCGAAGACTACCAGGCACAAGGGCATTACCCGCATTGACCACCCAGCCAAGCGCACCTTCGGCTACTTCGTGCGGGTCACCTGGAACAAGCAGCGACGCAGCAAGTTTTTCTCCGACTCGGTGTATGGTGACCGGTTGGCGGCGCTGAGCGCGGCGCTGGAATGGCGCAACAAGGCCGAGCAGGAGCTGGGCAAGCCGCGCACCGAGCGGCAGGTGATCGGGGTTTCGCGCACCAGCACCGGTATCGTGGGGGTGCGCCGCACTGTCAAAGATGGGCGCGAGGTCTACGAGGCCACCTGGCGTGAGGGCAACCGCATCCGCCGCACCTCGTACTCGATCGCCAAGCATGGCGAGAAGCGCGCCCTGAGCCTGGCGCGACGGGCGCGGGAGCGTTACGAGCGCCAGCGCCAGCGCAGCCCGGTTGGTGATTAGATACCATTTCGGATTTTGGATTTTAGATTTTGGATTTTAGGCATGGTTCGAAACCTGTGGTTTGCGATTGACAGTCTAACGTGAACATAGGCTCTCCAAGAGGGGTGTG
>DAOTYR010000407.1:0-12418 GCA_034434655.1 Chloroflexaceae bacterium | reverse complement strand
CACCGCCGCGCTGGCGGCGAAGCCCAGGCGCCTGGTGGGCGCCACCCGGATCTGCCCAAAGGCGAGCGCGGCGACGACCAGCAGGAGGCTAAAGACGAGCGTAAGCAGCATACAAACCGGTTTCTGTCCCTGCCTACCCGGCGAGGCAGGCAGGGCGCAGCCTTTGCAAGCCATTCCTTACCGCCACCGGGTGAGGGGATGGGGAAACCGGGTTTCCCCATCCCCCTGCTTGAGGGCGTAGCCCTCCCAAACCCTCCCGCGGGCGGGGGTATGGGGGAACCTGGTTCCCCCATTTTCACGTTAGTAGTTGCGCCAGGCACGTATCGCACGGATCAGTGGACACCACAATCAACGCCGCGTCGTCGAGCGCGGCGTTCACCAACACGGTGCGGGCCAGCAGGCGATCAAGCTGAGGGGCGCTCTGAAAGCGAACCTCGCTGATCTGGCGCCCGTCGCTGGCGACATGGTAGCGCAACGGCCCCCGTGGCGCCTCGACTGCGGCGCTGGCGGCGCTGGCGGGCAATGTCTCGGGCAGCCGGACGCGCACGGGGCCGTCCTGGCGTTCCTGCGCCACCCGCTGCACCAGCCGCAGCGCCTCAAGGGTTTCAAGGAACAGCACCGCCATGCGCGCATGAACGTCGCCGCCCTCCTGGAGCGCCAGTTCAGGCGTCAGTTCAGCGTAAGCCCCGTAAGGCGCATCGCGCCGCAGATCGGCGCTCAACCCGGCGGCGCGGGCAAGCGGCCCGGCCAGCCCATACTGCGTGGCCGCGTTCGCGCTGATCACCCCGATCTCCACCGTGCGCGCCAGCAGCATGCGCCGGGCGATGGTCCGCCCGGCAAGTGCAAACAGGCGCGTGAGGATCGGCTCGACCCCGGCAAGGGCCGTCCAGGTCGCTGCATCGGGTTCGCGTTCCAGGCCCCCGGGCCGCAACCAGGCCGCCGCGTTGCCGCCGGTCAGCCCGGCAAGCGCGGCGCGGATCGCCGTTGCGGCATCGGCGCAGGATCGGGCCAGCGGCATGAGCGACAGGATGCGAAACAACGCGGCCAGGGTCGTCAGGTGCGAGGCGGCCCGTTCCAGTTCCGCCGCGGCCAGGCGCAGCCGCCCGGCGCACGGTGGCGCGGGCGTCTCCACCAGCGCTTCGATGGCATGGCACAACGCCAGCCCGTGGGCGATGCCGCTATCGGGGCAGATGCGTGTTGACGTCTCGATAATGTCGCTGAAACGCATGCGCTCCCGCCGGGGGAATGGAACCTCGTCGCCTGGATCGGGACGGTATTCGACATCCGCGATCCGCTCGCCCTCGACCTTGAGCACGAAACGTTGCGGTCGCAAAAACCCCGGCGCGCCCGGTTTGAGCGTGAGCGTATACGTCACCGGTCCCTCCACAACAACGCCGGCCAGCGGGCGGGCGCCGGGGCCGACGCAACCAGGCACGCCTTCATCGCCGAATCAGAGCCCACGCCGGAGGCGGACGCAGCATCACCCCCCGGCCCCGACCGTCGGAGGGGCATTATACCACCAGAGGAATGCTATAATCAGCGCGTGAGCCCGGTAGCGCAGGGTTGGTGCAACATCATGTCTCGGAGGCGCCTGTCAACCTGTCAGGCGCGACACCAGGCATGCCTATGACCCGATACTTTTCAACCGAGGTGACCGCCCCTTCCCTGACCCTCCCCCGTTGGGGGCGGGAACCCGGCTCCTCCCCCCGGCGGGGGGAGGCTGGGAGGGTGGCTGAACGCTGCGAACGATGGTCACCTCAGCCCTCCATACGGCTGCGCCGCACACCGACGGGATGAAAAAAGGTTCTTCCTGGGAGGGTTGCCCCCTGCCAAACCCTCCTGCGGGCGGGGGTATGGGGGAACCTGGTTCCCCCATGTTCACGTTAGCCCCACGGCACGAGGGCGAATACCGGTTTACATTCTTGATCTTCATTCAGAAAGGACGGCATATGACCACGGAGCGGACAGCGGCGGCCGTGCGGGCCGATCGCGACTATATTCTCCAGACCTACGTCAAGCCCCCATTTGTGATCGAGCGCGGCGAAGGGGTCTATCTCTTCGACACCGAGGGGCGGCGCTACCTCGATTTTGTCAGTGGCATTGCCGTCAACGCCCTTGGCTACGGCGACGCCGAAGTGATCGCGACGATCGCCGAGCAGGCCGCCAGACTCATGCACGTCTCCAATCTATACCTCACCGCTCCGGCGGGAGAGTTGGCGCGCATGCTGGTAGCGAGCCATTCGGCCTTCCATCGGGTCTTCTTTGCCAACAGCGGCGCCGAAGCCGTCGAAGGGGCGATCAAGTTCGCCCGTCGCTACGCCCGCGACCGCGTAGGCGAGGGCAAGACCGCGATTGTCGCCTTCGACGGCTCGTTCCACGGGCGCACCATGGGCGCCCTGGCCGTAACCGCCCGCGAGAAGTACCGCGAGCCATTCATGCCGCTGATGCCCGGTGTGCGCTTCGCCCGGTTCAACGATAGCGCCTCGCTTGAAGCAACCATGGGCTCCGACGTGTGCGCAGTGATCCTCGAGCCGGTGCAGGGCGAGGGTGGCCTGCGCGTCGCCGACACCGCCTTCCTGCGGGCGGCCCGCGCCCTCTGCGACCACTACGGCGCGCTGCTCATCTTCGACGAGATCCAGTGCGGTATGGGGCGCACCGGCACGCTCTGGGCGCACGAGCCGTCGGGCGTGAGCCCGGACATCATGACCATCGCCAAGCCCCTCGGCGGCGGGCTGCCCATTGGCGCCGTGTTGATGAGCCAGGCCGTGGCCGATGCCATCCACGTCGGCGATCACGGCACCACCTTCGGCGGCAACCCGCTGGTGACCGCGGTGGCCGGCGTGGTCTACCGCCGCGTCAGCGATCCCGCCTTCCTGGCGCGCGTGCGCGAGATCAGCGGTTACCTGGACGAGGCCCTGCACGACCTGGCCGCCGAACGCGCCGACACCATCATCGAACTGCGCGGGCGCGGGTTGATGCGCGGCTTGCGGTTGACCGGATCGGCCAGCGCCGCCCGCGACGCCGCCCAGGAGCGCGGCCTGCTGGTCGCCACTGCCGGCGAAGATGTGCTGCGCCTGCTGCCGCCGCTGATCATCGAGCCACGCCACGTGGACGACAGTATCGCTATCTTGCGCCAGGCGCTCAAATAAACCCTGCGCTGCTGATGCTCCTGCCCGATGGGAGAGTCTGGGGCAACCTCGCCCTCCCCGGCCCCCCTGGTTGATCCGCAATGTTACACCAGAGCGGGCGGACCAACGGGGTCGCGGCGGGCCAGGCCCGCCGCACCTCCTCCCGACGGTGACCAGGAACGGTCGCAGAGCGGAACCATGTCAAAGAGAAAGGAACCAGCAATGCCCGTTATCGCATTGATTGGCGCCCAGTGGGGCGATGAGGGCAAGGGTCATCTGGTCGATCTGCTGGCGGGCAAGGCGCGGCTGGTGGTGCGCTACAGCGGTGGCAACAATGCTGGCCACACCGTGGTCAACGCCCTGGGCACCTTCAAACTTCACCTGGTACCTTCAGGTATTTTCGATCCGGCAACGGTAAATGTTATCGGTCCAGGAGTGGTAGTAAATCCCGAGGTGCTGCTGAATGAGATTCGTGATCTAGAAGCGCGCGGCATCGCCACGAGCAAGCTGTTCATCAGCGAGCGGGCCCACGTGATTATGCCCTACCACATCCTGCTCGACCAGCTTCAGGAAGAGGCCCGCGGCGAAGGGCGCATCGGCACGACCGGTCGCGGTATCGGCCCGGCCTTCGCCGACAAGGTGAGCCGCAGCGGCATCCGCATGGCCGATCTGCTGCACGAAGAGACCCTGCTCAATCGTCTGCGGGTGGTGCTGGATGAAAAGAACCGTCTGCTCACCAAAATCTACGGCGCGAAGCCGATCTCGCTGCACGACACCTACCTGCGCTTCCTGGAGTTCGGTCGCCAGTTGGCCGAACATGTCAGCGACGTGCATCCGATCATCAACCGCGCGATTGACAAAGATCTGCCGGTACTGCTGGAGGGCGCCCAGGGCGCGCTGCTCGACGTGGACCACGGGACCTACCCCTACGTCACCTCCTCGCCGCCGGGGGCGGCGGGCGCCTGCCAGGGGGCGGGCATCGGCCCGACCCGCCTGAACGCGGTCGTCGGGGTGCTCAAAGCCTATACCACCCGTGTCGGCGAGGGGCCGTTCCCCACCGAAGTGCACGGCCCGGAGGCTGACGAACTCAGGCAAATAGGCACGCCCTGGGCCGAAGTGGGCACCACCACTGGCCGGCTGCGTCGCGTGGGCTGGTTCGATGCGGTGCTGGCCCGCTATGCGGCGCAGATCAATGGCATTGACACCATTGCCATCACCAAACTCGATGTGCTCGACAACATGCCGACGATCAAGATCTGTGTCGGCTACCGGCTCAACGAAACCTGCCTGGAATACCCGCCAGCGACCGTGGCGGTGCTCGAACGCTGTGAGCCGATCTACGAAGAACTGCCCGGCTGGCGCAGCTCCACCCGCGACGCGCGTCACTTCCAGGATCTTCCCGAGGCGGCCCAGGCCTACGTGGCGCGCATCTGCCAACTGGTCGGCGCGCGGCTGGGCCTGGTCTCCGTCGGCCCGAGCCGCGAGCAGGTGATCCAGGTGGTCGATCTTTTTTAATGGACAGGACGGAGGTGGTGGAAGGCGCAGCACTCAAGCAGGGGTCTGGGGAAACCTGGTTGCCCCAGACCCTCACCCGGTGGGAGGGTCTGGGAGGGGCTGCGCCCTCCCAGGACCAACCTTTGTGCATCCCGTGGGGGTGCGGCGTAGCCGCATGGAGAACGTGAGAGCAATCCTGGAGATTGCTCCCCAGGCATCACCCGACCAGTTTGGCCTGCAGTTCCGCGTTTGAAGGCTCCACCAGGATGGCCCCGTCGGGGAACACAATAGTGGGAACGCTACGGTAACCGTTGTTGACCTGGGCCACGTAGTCGGCTGCGGTCGCATCCTCCTCGATGTTCACGTACACAAACGCGGCGCCGTGCTGTTGCAACACTCGCAGCGCCCGCCGGCAGTCGGGGCACCAGGTCGTGCCGTACATAACAATCGGTTGCTGGCTGCTCATGGTTTCCTGCGATGTCACACTGATACATACCCTCGGGGGGTATTATACCACGACCTGCTTGCCGAGGTGGATCACAGCGGGCTTCCCGGGGATCATGCGGCGTCGTTGGCGCCAGTTCCTGGCCCTCCGCGCCTCACCCCAACCGTAACCAGGAACGGTCGCCTGGCGACACCATCGTTTCCAACGCAGAAAGCCGCTTTTCCGGTTATAATCCCTCCTCGCTTCTCAGCCGTCCATGCGGCTGCGCCGCACCCCGACGGGATGAACATATGATTGTTCCTGGAAGGGCGTAGCCCTCCCAGACCCTCCCACCGGGTGGAGGTCTGGGGAAACCGGGTTTCCCCACGCCCGGCTCCCAGGGCTTATGTGCACGTTAGAGCACAGAAGGGGCATTGGGTGGAGCCACGCTCCAATGTATAGCGCATTGCGTCAACATACGTCTCCCTGGCTGGCGCCGTGTTCATAACATGTTCATCATTTGCAATTATTTTGAACCAAACGAGTCATTTGACAGCACTTTAGAGCCTGTGCTACCATAGCGCTTGCGATTGCTCGTAGCGCTCAATGTAATTGCGCGCCCCCCGATGACGGCGCTGTGGCCAGAGGCCCGGAAGGTTCGCAGCGCTGTTGTTATTCCTGTTTGCCGGATCATGCAGAGGGTTTGACCAGGAGCACGGCATGAAGTTGCACGAGTATCAGGCGCGCGACTTGCTCGCGAAGTACGGTATTCCGGTCACTCGTGGCGGCGTTGCGGTTACTCCAGGTGAAGCGCGCGCCGTTGCCGAGTCGATCGGCGGCCCCGTGGTGGTCAAGGCGCAGGTGTTCGTCGGTGGCCGCGGCAAGGCCGGCGGCGTGAAACTGGCCGATACGCCCGAACAGGCCGAGCAGGTGGCCTCCCAGATCCTGGGCATGGCGATCAAGGGGTTGACCGTCGAGAAGGTGCTGGTGGCCGAAGCGATCAGTTATACCAAAGAGATCTACCTCAGCGCCATTCTCGACCGCGCCGCCAAGCGCGTGACCATGATCGCTTCGGCTGAGGGTGGCGTCGAGATTGAAGAAGTGGCCCGCACCAACCCCGAGGCGATTATCAAGATCCCCGCCCATCCCCACCTCGGCTTGCTCGATTTTCAGGCCCGTGAACTGGCCTTCGGCATCGGGCTTAGCGATGGCAAGCAGGCCCGCCAGTTCGCCCAGATCGCCTCGGCCCTCTATCGCGTCTTTGTCGAGTGCGATGCCTCCCTCGCCGAGATTAACCCGCTCGTGATCCGCGCCGATGGCTCCCTCCAGGCCCTCGACTCCAAGGTGTTGCTCGACGATAGCGCCCTCTTCCGCCACCCCGATCTCGCCGCCCTGCGCGACTCCTCCGATGAACCCGAGGCGGAGCTGCGCGCGCGCGAGGCTGATCTGACCTATATCAAGCTCGATGGCTCCATCGGCTGTATGGTCAACGGCGCCGGTCTGGCCATGGCAACCATGGACGTGGTCAAGCTCTACGGCGGCGAACCGGCCAATTTTCTCGATATCGGCGGCGGCGCAGGTAAGGACAAGGTCAAGGCAGCCTTGCAAATTATTCTCGCCGATCCAAACGTCAAGGCAGTTATGTTCAATATCTTCGGTGGGATTACCCGCGTTGATGAGGTCGCCCGCGGTATCGTCGCCGCCCTCGAGGAGGTGCAGACCGATGTGCCCATGGTGGCGCGCCTGACAGGCACCAATGAAGAGGAGGGCCGGCGCATCCTCGCCGCCTCGCGCCTCATTCCCGCGGCGACCCTCGCCGAAGCCGCCCAGAAGGCCGTCGCCGCCGCCCGTGGCGCCTGACTGGTTCGCGCCAGGCTCTGTTGCTGCCGTCGTAACGGCACAAAGGCCTGGGAGGGCTGCGCTCTCCCGGCTTCTCCTGCGCCGTAGGCGCTCCGCTCCGTCCCTCACTGCGCAAACGGTTAGTTGGGGATGACGTTGCGGCTTACTCACGTGAACATAGGCTGCTGGAGCAGGGAGATGGGAAAACCGGCTTTCCCCCCGCCCCCGCCCGCGGGAGGGCCTGGCCCTCAAGCAGGGGGATGGGGAAACCGGGTTTGCCCATGCCCCCGCCCGCGGGAGGGTCTGGGAGGGCAAAGCCCACCCAGGAGAACCCTGTTATCCCCTTGCGAATGCGGGCCGGAGGCCCGCGCACCCGGGCCCCGACCTACGGGAGGGTCTGGGAGGGCGAAGCCCTCTCAGGAAGAACCTTTTTTCATCCTGTTCGTGTGCGGCGCGAGCCGCATGGACGGCTGGTGAGAAATAAATAATGATGAAACGGCGCGCGCTCATTACTGGCATTACCGGACAGGATGGTAGTTATCTGGCGGAGTTTCTCCTCGGCCAGGGGTACGACGTGATCGGCATGGTGCGACGCACCAGCACCGTCAACTTCGAGCGGATCAAACATTTCCAGGACCGTGTCACCCTCGTCACCGGCGATCTCGCCGATCAGGTCTCGCTGATATCCATCCTGCGCGAGCACCGCCCGAGCGAGGTGTATAATCTCGCCGCCCAGTCGTTCGTGCAAACGTCCTGGGCCCAACCCGTGTTCACCGGCGATACGACCGCTCTTGGCGTGACCAGAATGCTCGATGCGGTTCGCATTGTGGATCCGGAGATCCGTTTTTACCAGGCCAGCAGCAGCGAAATGTTCGGCAAAGCGGTTGAGGTCCCCCAGACCGAACGCACCCCCTTCTACCCCCGCAGTCCCTATGGGGTGGCAAAGGTCTATGGCCACTGGATCACGGTGAACTATCGCGAAAGTTACAATATGTTCGCCTGCTCCGGCATTCTCTTTAACCATGAGTCACCCCGGCGCGGGCTGGAGTTCGTTACCCGCAAGATCTCCCACGGCGTGGCGCGGATTAAGCTCGGACTTGATGAAGAACTGCGGCTCGGCAACCTCGAAGCCCGGCGCGACTGGGGCTTCGCCGGAGACTATGTCGAAGCGATGTGGATGATGCTCCAGCAGGATCATCCCGACGATTATGTGGTCGCTACCGGAGAAACCCACTCGGTGCGGGAGTTCTGTGAGCTTGCCTTTGGATACGTGGATCTGGATTATCGCGATTATGTCGTTCAGGACGAACGCTTCATGCGCCCAGCCGAGGTGGATCTGTTGATCGGTGACTCCACCAGGGCGCGGAAGGCGCTGGGGTGGCGCCCGAAGACCAACTTTCAGGAACTGGTACAGATGATGGTTGACGCTGACTTGCAACTTCTCAAGGAGCAGAACCAATGACCCAGGCGGAGATGCGACTGATAGAGCAGGGCTGGGAGGCGCTGGTGGAGCGCCTCGGAGTCGCCGAAGCCATGCGCTTTGTGATGCTGCTCGACCGCCGTACCGGCGGCGCCTTGCAGCATATGCGCACCCTCTGGTCAATGCCGTTTGCTGGCCACGTCCAGGGGCACACCGGCGCCACGGTGCAACCGTCCCGGTCAGCGCCACAGTTCGACGCCTAGTGTCGCCATACAATAGGTCTCAACGCCGAGCAGGCCCGAAGGATGCCCTTCGAGCCTGCTCGGTGCGTAAGGACCATGCCTAAGTGGTGCGTCCGCCACGTTTCTTGACAGCAGGGTTCGGGAGGGCTGCGCCCTCCCGAACCCCCTTTCCCCGGCAAAGAGCGTAAGCGAAGTTGCCGGATGCACCACTAAGGCTCCCCCTCCGGGGCACCCACCGCCGCGCTCTGGGGCGCATGCTGTTCGATTGCCTCCAGGCGGGCGCTCATCATCCGGCGCCAGGCCTCGTCATCCACCTGCATGGTTCGCACCCGGTAGAGGATCTCCTCCTGCACCCGGCGCACCCCGCCGACCCGGTCGGCCAGCAGGCCGATCAGGAAGGTGATCAGCGCCATCAGCACCAGCATGCTGCCTACCAGCAGGGCCTGCACGTTGTCGGCCGTCAGGTCGGTGACGCGCCGCCCGATGAAGACGTACGCCGCCCGCCCCAGGAGCAGCATGCCGGGGATAAAGAAGGCCGCGGCGATGTAACTGAAGACCTTCAGCGGTTCGTAGGTGGCGTAGGTGCGGGCGATGATGGCCGCCTGGCGCTTGATGAAGTTCCAGTTGCCCCGATGCAGGCGCGAGGGGCGCTCAACGTAGTTGGTGCGGATCGGCACCGCCTGGATGGTCAGGCGGCGCTTGCCGGCCTGGATCAGGTTCTCGACCGTGTAGGAAAAGTCGGTGGTCACGAAGGTGCGCAGCGCCGCCTCGCGCGAGAGGGCGCGGAAGCCGCTGACTGTGTCCGGCACGTCGGTTTCGGAGGCCCAGCGCACTACCGAGCTGCCGATCTTCTGGAGCGCCCGCTTCAGCGGAGAAAAATGCTCCAGGCTCTGCACCTGCCGGTCGCCGATCACAATGTCGGCCGTGCCGGTGACGATCGGCGCCACCAGCCGCGGGATCTCGTCGCCGGGGTACTGATTGTCGGCGTCGGTGTTGACGATGATATCGGCGCCCAGGCGCAGCGCCGTGTCGATACCGGTTTGATAGGCGGTCGCCAGCCCCTTGTTGGCCGTGTGGCGCACCACGTGATCGGCGCCGGCCCGCAGCGCCACGGCGGCCGTATCATCGCTGGAGCCGTCGTCGATGATCAACACTTCGACGCGACTGATGCCTGGGATGCGGCGGGGGATGCCGGCGATCACCGTGGCGATGGTGTCGCGCTCGTTCAGCGCCGGGATCTGCACGATCAGCTTCATGGCCCATCCTCGCAACCTCGCTTCAGCGCCATTGTAGCACAGACGCCCGCCCCCGCCGCTGATGGGCCGCCTACGCTTCCCTGAGAGCCTGTCCGGCTCCCTCTTTCGGGAAGGTCCCCGAGGGCCAGACCGTACGGGTTCATCTTTCTCCGGGGAGCGCGGGCAGCTTGCCCGCAGAGACGCGACGCGGGTGGGACGCCCGCGCTCCCAGGTTCGTGGATGACCCCAGGGGTGAACAGGTACGGTCAGGCCCTCCCAAACACCATACAGGATCCTGGGTATCTGGCGCCTACTTCGGCGTCGCCTCTCCGCGAATGAATCGCTCGGTGAAGTCGCGCGCCTCGTAGTCGGTGTACTGTCGGGGGGGTGTCTTCATAAAATAGCTGCTCGGCGCGTACAGCGCCCCCCCGATCCCGCGATCGAGGGCCAGTTTCGCGCAGCGGATGGCGTCAATGACCACCCCCGCCGAGTTCGGCGAGTCCCATACCTCCAGTTTCAACTCCAGGTTCAACGGCACATCGCCGAAGGTGGTCCCCTCCATGCGGATATAGGCCCACTTCCGGTCGCCAAGCCACGGCACATAGTCGCTCGGCCCGATATGCACCGCCTCCGGCGGCAGTTCGTAGGGCAACTGGCTGGTCACGGCGTTGGTCTTGCTGATCTTCTTGCTCTCCAGACGCTCGCGCTCGAGCATGTTCAGGAAGTCGGTGTTGCCGCCAATGTTCAACTGGTAGGTCCGGTCGAGGCGCACTCCGCGCTCCTGGAACAGGGTCGTCAGCACGCGATGGATAATCGTCGCGCCGACCTGGCTCTTGATGTCGTCGCCAATGATCGGCACCCCTTTCTCCTCGAAGCGCCGCCGCCAGTAGGCCTGGCTGGCAATGAACACCGGCACGCAGTTGATGAATGCGCAGCCGGCTTCGAGAATCTGCTCGACGTACCACTTCGTGGCCATCTCGCTGCCCACCGGCAGGTAGGAGACCACCACGTCGGTCCCTGTGCGCTTGAGAATGCCCGCGATGTCGTCGGTTGGCCCCGGCGCCCTGGTGATCACCTGGCGCAGATACTTCCCGATGCCGTCATGGGTCATACCCCGCGAGACCGGCACACCCAGCGCTGGAACGCTTGCGAAACGGTAGGTGTTGTTCGGCGGGGCAAAGATGGCCTCGGAAAGATCCTTGCCGACTTTGGTGTCGGCGATGTCGAAGGCCGCCGAAAACTCTATGTCTCTAATGTGGTACCCTCCGAGGTTAACATGCATCAACCCGGGGATCTGATCGTTTTCATCAGCGTCGCGGTAGTAGTGCACCCCCTGCACCAGTGACGAGGCGCAGTTGCCGACGCCGATGATTGCCACACGGATCTTCCTGTCGTTCACCAACGTTGGCCTTTCATCTGGACTACGGACTCAGCGTCGCAAAATATCGTGACGGGCGATTATACCCCTGGCGGGTACCTTTGACAAGCACCCCAAATGGCCAGGTTGGGCTTGCCCGCAGCCAAGAGTACTGTCCACAAGCAGACTCTGGTACCACCGCTCACCTTGATTCGGGCGGGGCCTTCGGTGTATGCTTGAACCATGTGCTCAGCCCGGGAGCCGGCGTTCCGCGCGCGGTTGGAACGTGGAGAAGCCCGGTTTCCCCCGTCCCCGCCTCAGGGGCGCGTCTGGGAGGGCTATACGCTCCCAGAATAACCGGACACCCCGGGTAGCCGGATCAACTCCCGGCGCTCGCGTCGAGGTTGCGTCACAGCCATGAGCGATTGTGCCACCCCGGTTCGCATCCCTGAAGCAGGGCAACACGGCGAACCCTCCGCCAGTCTGATCGTGCGGACCGGCGTCGAATTGTACGCCCTGCCCGGCGCCTGTGTCCGCGAAGTGACCCGCTGGCGCGCGCCCACGCCGGTGCCCGGCATGCCGGCGGTCATCCCCGGGATCATCAACCAGCGTGGGAGCATCCTGCCGGTGGTTGACCTGCGGATCGCTCTGGGACTTCCTGCCAGCGCCCCCGAACGCTCGACGCGCTTCGTCGTTCTGCACCACGAGGCCGTGGCCCTGGCCCTGCTGGTGGATGCGGTGATCGACCTCGTACTCCTCGACGAGGATACGTTCGAGCCACCGCCCACCGGCCGGGGGCGTCTACTCGTGGCCGTCAGCCGTTACGAGCAGCGTCCCCTGGGGGTCATTGACCCCGGCGGGCTGCTCGCCGCCGTGCAGGAGGGGCTGTAATACCCTGGACGGGAGGCTGCGCCTCCTCCGCGCGCTCCGGTTCCTCCGCCCCCGGCTTGCGGGCGGGTTTGAGAGGGCTCCGCCGCACGCCGACGGGATGACCATAGGTTCTTCCTGGGAGGGCGAAGCCCTCCCCAACCCTCCCACCGGGTGGGTGGATGGGGAAACCCGGTTTCCCCCATCTCCCTGCGCACGGGCTGCGCTCTCACCTTCCCGAGGGCGGGGGTGTGGGGGAAGCCGGTTCCCCCATATTCACGTTAGAACTGGCGATGATGCATGTGCAATCTACAGCACCAGGGAGCGGCATTCCATGATCGGCGCAGTTGCCACCGCTCTGGCCTTTGAGGTACAAACGGCCCGCCGGCGCTACTTTGTGCCCCGCGGCCAT
>DAOTYR010000406.1:0-5679 GCA_034434655.1 Chloroflexaceae bacterium | reverse complement strand
AGGGCCGTGGCGATCTCGCCGGCTGAGGCGCCCGGCTCAACAATGAACTCGACCGGGTCGCCCGCCGCCGCCGCAGGGGCGCGGATCTCGCTCAGGATGACATAGCCGCCGCAGGCGATCACCAGGGCGAAGAGGCTAATGCCCAGCATGAGGGCGCGCACGTGGCGCATCACGGTGAACCTCCCCGCATCACCCCCTCTGCGCGCAACGCCCGGCAGCCAGCGGACGCGCCGCGCGCCTCGTTTTCGCAGGGGCCATTATAGCATTCTTTCGCCCCGGCCCCTATTCGCTCTGCATGCCTCCCTCTCGGGAAAGCATGTTTTCTCGATGAACCCGAAACCGGATAATCTGGTTGCAACTCCATGCTACAATTGCAGTCGCGATAGGCTATCAAGCCGTCCATGCGGCTGCGCCCGCGCACCGATGGGATGAACATACGATTGTTCCTGGGAGGGCTGCGCCCTCCCAAACCCTCCCACCGGGTGGGGCTATGGGGAAACCGGGTTTCCCCATCCCCCTGCTCGCGGGCTGCGCCCTCCTAAACCCTCCACCGGGAGGGGTATGGGGGAACCAGGTTCCCCCATGTTCACGTCAGGCCCTATGCGCGGGGCGCACAACGCCGCGATGACCATGACCTGGGAGCGCGGGCGTCCCGCCCGCATCGCGTCTCCGTGGGCACGGTGACAGCCCCTGCCCTGACCCTCCCCCGCTGGGGGCGGGAACCCGGCTCCTCCCCCCAGCGGGGGGAGGCTGGGAGGAGGGCTGAACCCTGCGAACGATGTTCACGTTAGGGGTCTCCAGATGATCCATTGGATTGAAACCCTTACCACTGTCACGGCCACCGATCCCGATACCAGGCGCCGGGGACGCATCCTGATCATCATTTGCCTGGGCATCGTGGCCATGCTCTTGAGTCTCGGACTTGGGCTGACGTTGCTACAACCATCGCCTGGACGCTTTCTTAACCTCGGGCTGGCGTTGATGGTATTTGCCGGGGCAGCGGCCCTGGCGCGAAAGGGTCTGGTTACCGCTGGAGCCTATATCCTGATCGCGCTCAGTAGTATCGGGGCGTTGAGCGGTGTGTTTCTGAACCCGACTTCTCGGTTCAACTCGTTTTACATGATCATCGGAGTGCTATTGTCCAGCATCCTGCTTCCTCCGCAGCAAATCTGGATCGTGCTCGGACTGTTGATCACCGGAGTTGCAGGCACCCTCGCTCTAGTTCCACCGGCAACCCGTGAGGCGATCGATCTGCATCTGGCAACGGCCCATCTAACAGTGCTGCTCACTATCAGCGCCTTCATTTCCTTTATCGGGGCGCGGAGTCTGGAGCGCGCGCTGCGCGATGCGGATACGGCCCGGCAGCGCCTCGAAACGACCAACCGGCAGTTGTCCGATATCAATGCCACGTTGGAGGCGCGGGTTGCGGAACGCACCGCAAGGCTGCGGCAACTGGTGGAAGAACAGCGCGCCACCGCGGCGCAACTTGCTGAGAGTCTCCAGGCCCAACAAAAGCTGAACGAGTTGTTCATGGCCGTGGCGCTGCCCATCATCCCGGTGAGCGATACGACACTGGTGCTTCCGCTGATCGGCAACATTGATACCCATCGCGTCCAGCACCTGTTCACAACAGTGCTCCAGGCGCTCGCCGAGCGGCGTGTCCGCACCCTGATCCTGGACATGACCGGCGTGGCGCTGGTTGACACGCAGGTTGCGGCGGCGCTCCTTCAGGTGGCCCAGGCCGCCCGTCTGATGGGAGCCGAAACGATACTGGCCGGCATCCGGCCCGAGGTCGCCCAGACACTGGTCAGCCTGGGCGCCGATCTCAGCGACCTGCGCACGACCGCGAATCTGCAGACGGCATTGTCGTCTATCGCCAACGTGAACCTGGCCCGTTGAAGATGGGGGCTGGAGAAATCAGGTTTCCCCAGCCCCCATCTGTGAGAAGGTTTGCGAGGGCGCAGCCCTCGAGCAGGGGGCCGGGGAAACCCGGTTTCCCCATATCGCCACCCGCCGGGCGGTCCAGCACGAGCCGGGAGCATCTCGCATAGCCCTGCTGAAAGCATGTCGAAGCATCCAAACACGATGAAGAAACGCACCGCCCTCCTGGGCCGCCTCTGGGCGCGCTGGTGGCACCTCTGGGGCCTCAGCCTGTGCTACATGGGGCACACGACCCACGACCGCTCCTTCTATCGCGCCGGAGTCGGCTCGTTTCAGCGCGCCACCCGTTGCTGGCCCGACTTCGCCCCGGCGCACTACCGGCGCGGCCTCATCCGCGGGCGCGAACTGGGGGAGTACGCCGCCGCTATCGCCGATCTGGAGCGCGCCAGCGCTTTGCTCCCCGAGTGGCCCGAACCCTACCTGCAACGCGGCCTGTTCCATCGCTTCAATGGCAAACCCGCGCAGGCCCTCGCCGACCTGCAGCGCTTCGTCGAACTGTCCCCCGAGGGCTACTGGCGCGATGAGGCCGGCAGGCAGATTGCCGCCATCGAAGCCGAGAGCGCCGGGGGCATGGTATAATCGCCGGCAAGGGTCGCCGCAGCTTGAATCCCCGCCAGCAGGTCTTCCATGCCTACCTACCGCGCCTGGTTCGCCGCTCAGGATGATCCCGACGAGCGCTACCCGCTGACCGAAGTGGTCTACTACTCGCGTTCCGGCGGGTTGCTCGAAGTGCAGCACGATCTCGAGGCCCTGCGCCAGGTGAGCGCCGAGGAGTGGAAGCGCCTCTTCGACCGCCGCTGGATGCGCACCGCCTGGCCCTATGGTTCCGGCGTCTGGGGCAAGAAGGAGTGGGTCTGCCCCGAACTGGACGACGCGAACGTCGTCAGTATGTTCGAGGGCGGCACCAATCTCTTCTGGGCCGAGCGCTTCGGTCGCGAGATCGGCGTTGAGGACTTCTGGATCAAAATGTGCGGCAATAGCCATACCGGGTCGTTCAAGGACCTGGGCATGACCGTGCTGGTGAGCGTCGTCAAGCAGATGATCCGCGAGGGCAAGCCCATCCGCGCGGTGGCCTGCGCCTCCACCGGCGATACCTCCGCGGCCCTGGCGGCCTACGGGGCCGCGGCCGGCATTCCGACAATCGTCTTCCTGCCCCGCGGCAGGGTCAGCGTGGCCCAACTGGTGCAGCCGATCGCCCACGGGGCCACCGTCATCTCCCTCGACACCGACTTCGACGGCTGTATGCGCATCGTGCGCGAGATTACCGCCGATCCCAACAATGGCCTCTACCTGGCCAATTCGCTCAACTCGTTGCGCATCGAGGGCCAGAAGACCGTTGGCATCGAGATTGTCCAGCAGTTCGACTGGGAAGTGCCGGACTGGATCGTCATCCCCGGCGGCAACCTCGGCAACACCTTCGCCCTGGGCAAGGGCCTGCTGATGATGTACGACCTGGGGTTGATCTCCCGCCTGCCGCGTATCGCCTGCGCCCAGGCCGAGCACGCCAACCCGCTCTACCGCGCCTACCGCAATGACTGGCGCTACGAGCCGATCACCGCCGAGACCACCGCGGCCTCGGCCATCCAGATCGGCGCGCCGGTCAGCATCAACCGGGCCATCAGCACCCTGCAGCGTTTCAATGGCGTGGTCGAGCAGGCTAGCGAGCAGGAACTCGCCGATGCCGCGGCGCGCGCCGATCGCACCGGCGCCTACGCCTGCCCACATACCGGCGTGGCCCTGGCCGCAGCAATCAAACTGGTCGAGCAAGGCGTGATCCGGCGCAGCGACCGGGTGGTGGTCGTCTCAACCGCCCACGGGCTGAAGTTCAGCCGCTTCAAGATCGAGTACCACGAGGGCCAGTTGCGTGAAGTGGTCAGCACCTACGCCAACCCGCCCATCGAACTGCCGCCCGACGTGGACGCCGTGCGCCGCGTGCTCGATGCGCGTATGGCCGCATAGGATCTGAAGCGCGTATGGTCATCACCGGCTACGCCCGGCGCGTCAGCGCCTCCCTGACCCCCTGGCAGGTGATCGCCCCCGAGGTGGTCGCTCGCGGCGATCCGGCGGACATCGCCGCTCATTGTCTCGCGGCAGTTGACGCGGAGTTTGCCGAACGCACCCGCGAGGGTGACGTGCTGGTGGTGGACGGAGCGCTGTCCGGCGGCGAGGGGGCCGAGGCGGCGGTGCTGGCCCTGCAGGCCGTGGGCGTCGCGGCGCTGATCTGCCGGGAGGCGGCGGCGGACCTGGTCGCCGCCGCCGAAGCTTACGGCCTGCCGGTGTTGAGTCTGCCCCCCGCCGCGGCTCACCTCGCCGAAGGGTCGCTCCTGCGGCTGGATCTCGAGCGCGGGCGCCTCGAGGGCGATGGCGTCACCTGGCCCTTCACCCCGCCGGGGCCGGCGACCCTCGCGCGCGCGCGCCGGGCGCAGACGCTGGCCCGCATGCGCCGCATGGTCGAGGAGGAGGGCCTGGCCGAGGGGTAATACGATTTGGGATTTTAGATTTTGGATTTTAGGCATGGTTCAAACGCACGTGACCGTTCGCCTCGACACGGGACCACGGGGGAGGTGGGGAGGGACCAGGCCTCTCCCCACACCTCCCCGCCAGACGGTCAAGCGCAAACCGCAGGTTTTGAACCACGCCTCAGGCGTATGGTTTACCCCCTACGTTACCGTTGACGGGGCGCAGGGAGGCCGTGCCTCCCCGCACCTGCCGTTCCGCCCGCGGCGGCAGACTCCTTCGGTCTGCGCCGGGGCCCGCCCCCGCCGCGGGCGGACCAACGGGATCGCGGTGGGCCAGGCCCGCCGCACCTCCCCCCACAAGGAGTGATACCATTTCCTGTTGAACTTTCCGCATTGGTCGGAGTGCCGGATCGCACGGTGACGCCCTGCGGGGCAATCCACAATCCAAAATCGGCAATCAACAATGGTATGAGACGCGAGCCGGCAGGGAGGCCCGCACGACGCAGGAGGGCCAGCATGCGCGCGAAGGAGTTCCGGCGCCTGGTACACGACCTGGCCCGGTCGGGGCAGGCCGTTCCGCCTCGCTGCCGGCATGCCGTCGAATGTGGCGGCTGCGCCTTTCAGGACCGGGCCTACCCCGCGCAACTCGCCGCCAAAGGCGCCGCCCTGGAACGTATCTTCGCCGAGGCCGGCATAGCGGTGGCCACCCCAACCGGAGCCTTTGAACTCGTGCCCTCCCCTGATCCCTTCGGCTATCGCACGCGCATGGACTACGTGGCCACCAGGGGGCGCTTCGGCCTGCGGGCGCGCGGACGCTTCAATCACGTGGTCGATCTGGAAGAGTGCCACCTCATTCCTCCAGAAGCCTTCGCGGCGGCCCGCGCGGTGTGGGCGGCGGCCCGCGCCCTGGGCCTGCCCGACTACGACGTGCGGCGCCACGAAGGCTTTCTGCGCTACCTGGTCGTGCGCCGCAACCTCGACAACGAACTGTTGCTCGCGGCGGTTACTGCCGCGGGGGAGCCAGAAGCGGCCATGGAGCGCCTGGCCGCCGCAGCGCTAGAGCAACCCGGCGTGGTCGGCTTCCACTGGCTGCGCAACGCCACCCTGACCGACCTCTCCTTCGGCACGCCGGTGCGCCACTGGGGCGCCGCGACGCTGAGCATGCGCGTCGGGCGCCTGCGCCTGGCGATAGGCCCCAATACCTTCTTCCAGAATAATGTGCATCTCCTGAAGCGCCTCCTCGACGACGTGAGCGCCGCGGTCGAGCCCGGGGCGCGCG
>DAOTYR010000405.1:0-5638 GCA_034434655.1 Chloroflexaceae bacterium | reverse complement strand
TGCCGCCCGGCGGCACGCCGCCGGGCGAGCTGGCGCCGCGACCACTTCTCGATTTCGATGATCGCATAGGTGATTACGCCGACGGCAAGCACGCGCCCCCAGGCGCCCAGATCGAGAGGAGCGCTGCCCATGATCCGATGCATCACCGGTGCGTAGGTAAAGAAAAGTTGCAGGAGCACCATGACCAGCACGCCAGTGATCAGCCAGCGATTTGAAAAGACCCCGATGCTGAACATTGAGCGGGTGAGCGAGCGACAGTTGAACAGGTAGAAGACCTCGACAAAGACTACGACATTGACCGCGACGGTACGGGCCTCGGCCAGGGGGGCGCCGCGGGCCTGTTCCCACTCGAAGAGACCGAAGGCGCCGGTCAGGATCAACAGACCTACGATGAGGATGCGCCAGAGCAACTCCGGAGTGAGGATCGGCGCATCGGTGGGACGCGGCGCGCGGCGCATGATGTCGGGTTCTTTCTGCTCCAGGGCCAGCACCAACCCCAGCACGGCGACGGTGGTCATGTTGATCCACAGGATCTGGATCGGCAGGATAGGGAGAGACAGACCGGCGACGACCGCCGCCAGGATGATCAGGCCCTCACCGAGATTGGTGGGCAAGGTCCAGGCAATAATCTTGGTCAGGTTATCGAAGACGCCACGCCCCTCCTCGACGGCGGCGGCGATGGTGGCGAAATTGTCGTCGGTCAGCACCATGTCGGCGGCCTCTTTGGCCACATCGGTGCCGCTCAACCCCATTGCCACACCAATATCGGCCTGTTTCAGCGCCGGGGCATCGTTGACGCCATCGCCGGTCATGGCGACAACATGGCCTCGCGCCTGCAACGCCTCAACCAGGCGCAGTTTTTGTTCGGGGGTGACGCGGGCAAAGACCACGGCGCGATCCACCGCTCCCATAAGTTCCGCGTCGCTGAGGGCGGCCAGTTGTTTGCCGGTGAGCGCAGATGGCTCCGCCGATGTATCGGCGGCGCTCATGATGCCGATCTGCCGGGCGATGGCCGCGGCGGTCAGGGCGTGGTCGCCGGTGATCATTTTGACCTGGATGCCCGCCTGCTGGCAGGCCTGCACCGCCGCGATGGCCTCGGGTCGGGGCGGGTCGGCCATACCCTGGAGACCCAGGAAGACCAGGTCCGTGGCGACGTCGGCGTGGGAAAGGTGAGCCATCGTGGCGGGAACGGCGCGCCGGGCAAAGGCCAGCACGCGCAACCCATCGGCGGCCATGGCTTCCACCTGCCGCTGCACACCGGGGACATCCAGGGCCGTCTCGCTTCCGTCGGCGTCGAGCATTGCCCGACAGAGGGGCAACAGGACCTCGCTTGCGCCTTTTATGTAAACCACATGCGTCTGGCCGGCGTCGTGGAGCGTGGCCATGTACTGGCGCTGCGACTCAAAGGGAATGGCGTCCAGGCGCGGCAGCGCGGCCCGGTGCGCATCCGGGCGCAGGCCGGCCTTCGTCGCCACCACCAGCAGCGCCCCCTCGGTCGGGTCGCCCTGCACCTCCCAGCGGCCCTGCTGCTCGACAAGCTGGCTATCGTTGCACAGCAGCCCGGCTCGCAGGCACTCCAGCAACGCCGGCCAGGCAGCGGGGTCAATGGGCCTGCCGTGATGGGTTATCTCGCCCTCGGGCCGGTAGCCCGCTCCGCTGACCTCGAAACAGGCGCCATGCACCACGATCCGCTGAACGGTCATCTGGTTCTGGGTGAGGGTGCCGGTCTTGTCGGAGCAAATAACGGTAGTACTGCCGAGGGTCTCCACCGCCGGGAGCTTGCGGATGATCGCCCGGCGACGGGCCATCCGCGAGACGCCGATGGCCAGGGTGACCGTGACTGTGGCGGGTAGACCTTCGGGAATGGCGCTTACCGAGAGGGCGATCGCGGCCATCAAGGCGTCAATCAGCGGCCGGCCCCGCAGGGCCTCGACGAGTATGCTCAGCCCGGCCAGAGTCAGGATCAGGTAGAGCAGCACCAGACTGAAGCGGGCAATCTTGCGGGTGAGGGGCGTTTGCAACTCCTCGGCGGTAGCGATCAGGCGGGAGATCTGCCCGACCTCGGTAGCATTGCCGATCGCCACGACGATCCCGGCGCCCTGGCCGTAGGTCACGAGCGTGGAGGCATAGGCCATGTTGCGCCGGTCGGCGAGGGGCGTGTCGCGCTCCAGGGTAACCTCCGCCGCCTTCGCTACCGGCGCCGACTCGCCGGTCAGGGCAGCTTCGGCGATCTGCAGTTCACGGGCGCGGATGAGCCGCAGGTCGGCAGGAACCTTGTCGCCGGCCTGCAGGAGCACGAGATCGCCCGGCGCCAATTCGGTGGCGGAGATGCGGGTTGTCGCGCCCGCTCGCACCACGGTGGCTTCAGTGACCATCGTTTGCGCCAGGGCCTCGATGGCTCGCTCCGAGCGCGACTCCTGGAGATAGCCAAGAATGGCGTTCACCAGGACCACCCCGAAGATGATCGCCGCGTCAATCGCGTCCTTGAGCACCAGAGTGATCACACTGGCGACGAGGAGAATGTAGATCAGCGGATTATGGAACTGCGACAGGAAGCGCACCAGGGGGCTTTTGCCGCGCCGCCGGGTGATAACGTTCGGTCCGAATTGCTCCTGCCGGCGCCTGACGGCAAAGACATCCAGGCCGCGCCGCGGGTCGGTTTCGAGCAGGTCAATGACTTCGTCCAGCGGCAGGTGGTGCCAGGGGACCTGCAAGAGCGAGGCGTTCACGGAAAGCTCCAGCGATCATCGTTCAGCCGTCTATGCGGCTACGCCGCACCCCGACGGATGAACATACGGTTGTTCCCGGGAGGGCCACGCCCTCCCGGACCTTCCCGCGGGCGGAGCGATGGAGAAACCCGGTTTCCCCACCCCCCTGCGCACGGGCTACGCCCTCCCAGACCCTCCCGCGGGCGGGGTATGGAGAAACCCGGTTTCCCCACCCCCCTGCGCGTGGGCGCAGCCCGCCCAGACCCTCCCGTGAACGGCCTATTTTCATATCTTTCCCACCGGGCAGGGATCACGGGGCCAACCTGGTTTCCCGCTACCCGCTCGCCAGCAACCGGTCAAGCAGCAGTGGGTCGAGGGCGCCGGCAACGACATTGGCCAGGCGTTCGTAGGGATCGAGGGTGGCATCCGGTTCCTCTGGCCGCCAGCCGAGGGTGGCGAGCCAGGCCCGACGAAAGCCCGCGTTGTCGAAGATGCCGTGGAGGTAACCACCCCACACCCGCCCCTCCTCGACGATGCAGCCGTCCAGGTCAGCGCTGGCAACCGCGCCGCGGCGGATGATGCGGGCCAGGGCCGCGCCGCCGTTGACGCTGGTGCGCCCGGCGTGGATCTCGTAGCCCGTGAGCGGCGCGCCGGGCGCCCAGGGCGCCAGGGACTCGGCGACGACCTGCGCGGTGCGCTTCTCGCGGTCGAAGATGGTTTCGACGGGCAGCAGTCCCAGGCCCGCTTCCTCGCCGCCGCCGCCCTCGACCCCCAGGGGGTCGCTGATGCGCGCGCCGAGGAGCTGGTAGCCGCCGCAGATGCCGACCACCGCGCCGGGAAAGGCGCGCAGCGCGGCGTCGAAGCCCCGTTCGCGCAGCCAGCGCCGGGCGGCCAGGGTGTGCTTGGCCCCGGGCAGGATCACCGCCGCAGCCCCGGCAAGTTCCTCGGGCCGGTCCACGTAGCGCAGACTCACCCCCGGCTCGCGGGCCAGGGGGTCGAAATCATCGAAGTTGGCGATGGTCGGCAGACGCGCCACGGCGATGCGCAGGGCACCGTCCGGGCCTTCGCGCACCCGTTCGAGGGCCACGGCGTCTTCCTCGGCCAGGCCCAGGTCGTCGATCCAAGGAACCACGCCCAGCACCGGCACGCCGCCCCGCTGCTCCAGCATGCGCACCCCATCGGCGAAAAGGGCCGGATCGCCCCGAAAGCGATTGACCACCAGGCCGGTGACCAGGGCGCGCTCCTCCGGCTCCAGCAGCGCCAGCGTGCCGAGCAACTGGGCGAAGATCCCGCCGGTGTCAATATCGCCGACCAGCAGGGTGCGCGCCCGGGCGTAAGTCGCGACACGGGCGTTCACGATGTCGCGGGGCTTCAGGTTCAACTCCACCGGACTGCCGGCGCCCTCGGCGATGACCAGATCATAGCGCGCGCGCAGACCGTCCAGGTTACGGGTGACAACGCCCCACAACTCCTCACGCTGGCGCCAGTACGCACCGGCATCGAGGGTGCGCCAGGGCCGCCCCTCGACGATGATCTGGCTGCGGCGCTGCCCTTCGGGCTTGATCAGAATGGGATTCATCGCGACCGTGGGCTGGACGTGGGCCGCGGCGGCCTGCACGGCGGTGCTGCGGGCGATCTCGCCTCCATCGGCGGTGACGGCGGCATTGTTGCTCATATTCTGGGCCTTGAAGGGCGCGACCCGCAGCCCGCGCCGGGCGGCGATGCGGCAGAGGGCCGCGACCAGGACGCTCTTGCCTACCGACGAGGCAGTGCCAAGGACCATAATCACCGGGGCGGGCATAGGCTCTCCTTCCAGGCCGCGAGGAGGCGGGCGTTGTCGTCGGGGTGACGGGGGGCGATGCGCACCCACTCGGGCAGGCCGAAGGAGGCGCAGTCGCGCACGACACAGCCGCGCCGCAGCAGGGCCGCGCGCGTCGCCGCGCCGTCGCCGGTGCGCACGAGCATAAAGGGCAGGGCATCGCGCCACACGTCGAGACCGAGGTGGCACAGGCTGGCGCGCAGGGCATCGCTGGCCGCCCAGAGGCGGGGCAGGGTGCTCGCAAGAAAGTCCTCGGCGCCCAGAGCGGCGAGGCCGGCGGCCTGGGCGGCGCTGTTGACGCTCCAGGCGGGCTGATGCGCGCCGATGCGCGCCGCCAGTTCCGGGGCGGCGATCAGGTAGCCGAGGCGCAGCCCGGCCAGGGCATAGCTCTTGGTGAGCGAATAGAGATGGATCTGGCCCGGTGGAGGCGCGCCCGCCAGCGGGTCGGGCGCGCTCCACCCATTGCGGCGCAGCGGCGCGTAGGCCCGGTCGAGGATCAGCAGGCCGCCATGGGTTGCGCACGCCTCGCCCAGGGTGTTGATGGTCGTGGCGGGAAGATCAATGCCGGTGGGATTGTTGGGCGCGCAGAGCCAGGTAAGGCGCGGGCGCGCGCTGGCGATCACCGCGGTCAGAGCTTCGAGATCGGGCCGGAACCCGGCGCCGGGACAGGCGCGAAACTCGACCAGGTGCGCGCCGGCCAGCCGGCTGGCGTGGAGGTACTCGCCGTAGCTCGGCCCGACCAGGAGCGTGGTATCGTTAGGCCGAAGGAGGGCGCGGGCCATGAGGTGGATCAACTCGTTGGCCCCGTTGCCCACCAGGATGGCCTCGGGCGAGCAGCCGTGGCGCGCGGCGAGGGCGGCGCGAAGCCGGTGGCAACCGCGGTCGGGATAGGGGGCGAGATCCAGCGTGGCGAGGGCGGCGCGCGCCTCCTCCGGCGGCCCGAAGGGATTGAGGTTGCTGCTGAAATCCAGCAGTTCCTCCGGCCGCAGCCCCAGGGCCGCCAGCTCACCGTGGTCGAGCGCGCCGTGCGCTACGGGGTCGAACGGACCCATGCCGCCTCCAGTGCCTTCAACTCGACGGGAACGCCGCAGACCACCAGATAGACCTCGGC
>DAOTYR010000404.1:0-2895 GCA_034434655.1 Chloroflexaceae bacterium | reverse complement strand
AACCGGCCCGAGGGCGTCTACCCTCCCGAACGCGGGGCGCTGACCCCCGGCGACTGGGTCTGGGGCAGCACGGCCTGGCCCGACTCCGCCGATGTGCAGGCGGCCCTTGACGAGCATATCCGCCTGGGCACGCGCATGATCCTGCCCATCCATCGCGATGCCTTCCGCGACGGCGACAACTCCCGCTTCCACATCGTGCGCTTCGGCCTCTTCGTGCTCCTTGGCGAAGGCCGGACCGGAAACAACCGCTGGCTGGACCTGCTCTTCCTCGGCGAGCCGCGCCCTCAGCAGCGCGCCTGTCTCTACGCCCCCACGGCCAATAACGATGGCCAGGTGGGCCTGGCCGGCTCGGTCTCGTTCCTGCCCGAATACCGCACCCAACCTCAGCGCCGCCCGCCGGTTCAGTACATGGTCGTGCTCGACGTCTCCGGTTCCATGAGCGCCAATTTTGCCGGCCAGTGCGATGTGTTCGACGCCAGCGCCCCCAACGCCAATTACTACCGGTCCCGCAACGGGCAGGGCCACGCCAACGGCGCGCAGCGCGGCTGGTGGCAATGCGGCGAGACGCCGGCGGACCCCAACTGGCCCGTCGAGCGCGCCGAAGTGCTGGGCACGGGCGATGTTTACTGGTGGAGCAACGAACGCGATCGCCGCATCTACGTGGCCAAGAAGGCCCTCGAACGCCTGATCGCCGAAACCAACATGCCCGGCAACGCCGACTACGACCCCACCCGTCCCTCCGACCAGATGGCCCTGGTCTGGTTCAATGAAGGGGTGCCGGCAGGCTTCGTCAGCAATTTCGCCGGCGAGACGTTCTCCAATGACCCGGACGAACTGGTCGATGCGGTCACGCGACAGGCGATCACCCACCGCACCCGGAACCCCTATCTCTCCCAGGGCGGCACCAATGGCGCCGCGGCTCTCTATCGCGCCTCGCTGGCCCTCGATCGCGCCCCGCGCACGGTGACCCATACCGATGGCCAGGTCTGGCAGTATAAGCGCGCGGTGATCTTCATCACCGATGGCGTGTCGAACTTCCTCTTCAACCCCAACACCCCCGATCTGAATGTTGGCCGCAGCGATCAGAACACCTATCCACGCGACCACGTCTGCCATTCCTGGCTCGCTCCTGAGATGGCCAATTGCCAGACCACCGGTTTTGGCGGCCGCACCGTCGCCGCGGGCCGCGTCCCTGCCGGACTGGATCGTCCCATCACCCAGGCGGTCAATATCAGCGAGCAGATGAAGTCGCGCCAGCAGGAGATCTTCGTGGTCGCGCTCTCGAACATCCCCGACACCGGCCTGCGCGACGGCATCGCCTCGTTCCCCAGTTACTTCTTCTCGGCCCGGGAGTTGCAGCGCAATGCCGATGGCAGCACCAACGTCGACGCGATTATGGAGGCGATCAACAATATCGTGGAGAGCGGCGTCTGCGAACGGCGCGCCGATCCGCGCACCAGTTCCATCCCCGCCGCCGGGTTCCGCCCGGTCGCCGGCCTGGTCTACCCCAATGTGGGCGAGGTCGTCCTCACCGACCAGAACACCGGCACGCAGTACCGCGCCCCCATCCGCGCCGACGCCTCCCGCGGCGGCGCGTTGAGCTACCGCTTCGATCGCCTGCCCGCCGGTTCCTACCGCCTTGAGGCCTACCTCTTCTACCGCCATCCCCTCGATCCGCCCGATGCCGGCCCGCGGCGCTACAGCCTGATCGAACAGAACAATGAGACCCGCGCCGACATTGTGGTCAACGTGACGGTCGAAACCAACGTGGGCGGGTTCTCGCGGGTGATCCGCCAGGATCTGCAACTCCGCCTCTCCGGCGACGTCTGCGCCAGCAGTTGATCCGCCGGGCAACGAGGGTGAACATCCTCCTATCAGGGCAAGGGGCGTGGGGAAACCGGGTTTCCCCACGCCCCTCGTCGCTTCCGCGCCGGGCGCGCCACTCGGTACCTTTTGACTATTGAGCCTCCAAACGCGCCTGACCTATAATCGGCGTACGATCGCGTATCGCGGGAGGAGCGTGAGCAGCGTATGGATCACCGTAACTCTGGTCAATCAATCGTCGAAATGGCGCTGATCCTGCCATTCATGCTTCTGGTGCTCTTTGGCATCATGGAGTTCGGGTACATCATCTGGGCCTATTCAACCGTCTCCCAGGCCGCCCGCAACGGGGCCGAAGCCGCCGCCCAGGTGCCGCCGTACGAGTCCTGGCTGGCCTATCGCGACAATCCGCCCAGCGCCCCGGATTATCCCGGCTTTCGCGGCGATGCCTGCGTCAATACCGTCCTCGCCGCGGTGGAGAGCGATACGACACTCTTTGCCGGCGATATCAACCGCAACCGCAATGTGGTGGATTTCGTGACCATTCGCTACCCCAACGGCGGCAATACCCGCAACCTGCGCGACCGCGGACCAATCGAGATCGAGATCGCCTATCCGGTCACCGGGCTGACACCTCTCTTCCAGTTGCTGCGCATCGGCGGGAGCGAGGGCACGATCACCCTGCGGGTCGTGCAGCGGCGCTCAATCGAGAATCTCGGCCTCGACCCCACCCGGCCCGCCGGTGTGGCCTGCGCCCGCAATCTGGCTGAATGGCGTGAGTTGAACCGTTCGCGATCTCAATGAATGGCGTCAGTTGAACCAGTAGGAGCATTGATCCATGTTGCGCCGACTTCGCACCCATCGCCGGCAGCCTCGCGCCAGGGGTCAGGCGCTGGTGGAACTGGCCCTCGCCAGCACCGTGCTCTTCTTTCTGCTGGCCGCCGCCGTTGATCTGGGGATGATCTTCTTCACCTTCCAGGGCCTGCGCGTGGCCGCCCAGGAAGGCGCCACCTTCGGCAGTTATCCGGTGCAGGTGATGCAGAATGGCCAGTTGCAGCGGGTGGACCTCAACTA
>DAOTYR010000403.1:0-24396 GCA_034434655.1 Chloroflexaceae bacterium | reverse complement strand
CCCGACCTCGCCGGCTATCGCTACGAGATCCTTGCCGGAGTGCTCTATATGGCTCCCGCACCCATCCCTGAGCACGAGAACGTCGCGGCGATTGTCGCCGCGCGGCTCGTGACCGCCGTCGAAGACACGGGACTCGGTCGGGTCTTCACCAGTCCGGATATCGATGCCGGTGGCAGCGTGGCGCGGCCCGACGCCGTCGTCGTGCTTGCCTCCAACAGCGGTATTATTGCCGAGCGACGGCTGATCGGCCCGCCCGACCTCGTCGTCGAGATTAGCTCGCCCAGCACGGCAGCCTACGATCGTGACGCCGTGAGTGGCAAGCGCGCCGCGTATGCCCGCATGGGTGTGCCGGAGTATTGGATCGTCGACCTGGCGAGTCGCTCGATCACGCTCCTTGTCCTCCAGGGGGCCGCCTATGCGGAGCGTGGCGCCTACACCGGCGAAGACAGGCTGCCATCCGCGGTGCTGCCCATGCTTGACACTCCAGCCGGAAGGTTCTTTCCTCGCCGAGGAGACGTGGAGGCTTCAGCGTGACCGGCGCCCTCGCCGCCCGCCTGGGCAAGCTGGTCGGGCAGCGCGCGCTGAGGTGACCATCGCGCGCCGCGTTCAGCCCCCCTCCCAGACTCCCCCCGCTGGGGGGAGGCGCCGGGTTCTCTCCCCCAGCGGGGGAGGGGCAGGGAGAGGGCCGGCACCGTCCCCGCGGAGCCGTGGCGCGGGCGGGACGCCCGCGCTCCCAGGCCGGTTGCGGCGGGCGTGGTGCGCCCTGCGCATGACCGTCTAACGTGACCATCGTTCCTCGGAGGAGGGGCGTGGGGAAACCGGGTTTCCCCAGCCCCTCACCCGGTGGGAGGGATTGGGAGGGCGTAGCCCGCGCGCAGGGGGCGTGGGGAAACCGGGTTTCCCCACACCCCCGCCCGCGGGAGGGTGGGAGCGGGCCTGGCCCGCGCGCAGGGGGCTGGGGAAACCCGGTTTCCCGGTGGGAGGGTTTGGGAGGGCGCAGCCCTCCCAGGAAGGATATTCATCCCGTCGGTGTGCGGCCCAACCGCGCGGACGGCTGAAATACCGGCCATGCGCCCACCATCGAGGCCGGACGCTCACCGTGTTGTTAGCGCCAGTCAGCGACCATGATGGCCCCGCCGATGGCCGGCACCCCTCGACCTCCGGGGACCGGTTGGCCCTGATTGTTGTAAACGGAGATGGTGACTTCCTGGCGGTGGCCAACATTGCAGATACGGGCGTTGCCGGCTCCATCGAACATGGCTACGCCTTCTATTCCATCCACTCTGAACGTCCATCCACTTGTGCTGATCCCGCGGATTCCTACCGAAATGCACGTTGGTTCATCGTTCACATTCGCCCTGACGAAGCGTAGTCTCTTAGCGGAGTCCGCCGGGGTTGGTCGCGGCGTCGGCGCCGGACGCGGCGTCGGTGTCGGTGGTGGGTTCGCGAGAAGGTCGAATTGCTCACGGCACTGGCTGGCTCGAGCATGATCGGGCGCTTCGGCGGTGGTGCTCCTTTCCACCCACATGCAGATATCCTTTCCTTTTTCGAAGAGCGGCCTGGCCTCGTTGTGATTGCGCAGCGCCTTGCCGGCGCTCTCGTAAACTTCCGCGGTGGCCAGCAGTTGATCGGATGGCAGCGCCGTTAGATACTCGGCGTATGAAGGCTGCAATTGCCGGAGCAGTTCGTAGATCGCGTTGGCAAGCCGTAGCTTCTCCTCCTGTGGCGCCTGGTTCTGGCCCAGGGCTGTGAGCCGTTCGAGGTGCTGGGCCAGATGGAAGAGCTGCGCAGACATGTTCTTGTGCATCTGCAGGCGTTTGCGCAGCTCTTCGTCGGTCGGGTTTGCGTCCAGACCTTTTGAGAACATCAGATAGGCATCCTGAATTGCAACCGGCTGCCCCGCTGCACTGCCCAGCAAGTGGCTGCCGCCCTGGTCATAAACCGCGGCAAGCAGGTTGGCAATATCCGGGCGCTCGGGGTGTAACTCGGCAAGCGGCACCAGTACGTCGAGGGCGTCCTCGAAGTTTTTGTCGTCGGCCTGGCGCCGCGCGGCGTCGAGTTGCGGGCCGAGATCGGGCGTGGGCGATGGCCGGGGCAGGGCGGGTTGTGCAGGCAGCGCTGAGGTTGCCGTCGGCAGAGTTGCCGCAGGTGTGGGAGGCGCGCTTGTCCCGCAAGCCCCCAGCAGGCTCGCGGCGACGACGCAGAGGAGGAACAGCGAGATGCGCATCGGTGTCTCCCTGGTCACTAAGGCATGCTTCAACTGTTTGCGATGATCGTCGTGCATGGTGATTGAACAGTGAATCCGCTCCACCTGGTCTTCTGGAGCAGAGGGTGGGGAAACCTGGTTCCCCCACCCCCTGCCCGCGGGAGGGCCTGGCTGCTCCGCCCAGGCAACAGTGAGCGGGGAGACCCCACCCCCCCGCCCGCGGGGGGGTGGGCAGGCTACGCCCTCCTGGGAACAACCGTATGTTCATCCTGTTCGCGCGTGGCGCAGCCGCATGGACGGCTGAAACCATACCCATATCGAGCGCTTCGCCCGCCTGACTGCTGAGCGGTCGGTTCGACAGTCCGGGCCGGTGTTGGCTCGGCAGGTGGCGCGGCTGGCTGGTCAGGCGTGGGCGCTGGCGGCGCCGTCTGGGCGGGCGCGGGCGTGGGCGGCGCCGGTGGCGCCGGCGCCGTCTGGGCGGGCGCCGTCTGGGCGGGCGCGGGCGTGGGCCGCGCCGTCTGGGCGGGCGGCGCCGTCTGGGCGGGCGCGGGTGGCGCGGTCGGCGCCGGTAACGTCGGCTCGGCGGGCGCGGGCGTGCTCCCCGGCTGCTCGGGGGTGGCCTCCCCCGTCGGCGTCGCGGGCTGAACCGGGGCGGTGGTTGCGGTAGCCCGGGGCAGAGGCGTGCGGGTAACTATGGGTCTCGGCGTGCGGGTCGGAGTCGGGGTCGCCGTGGCCGTCGGTGTCGGCGTCCGGGTCGGGAGGGCGTTTGTCGGCTCACGAGTGGGCTGTGGCGGCAGCGAGGGAGCGTTGGAGCCGGCCGTAGTGGCTGGCAGTGGGCCAGGGCCGTTGACGCCTGATGGCTGCTGCGCGGGCGTCTCGACGAGCAGGGGAGGGAGCAACGGTGGGATGGAGGGCGAGAGCCATCCACCCAGCAGCGCCAGCCCCACCAGGAACAGAGCCAGGCTTGCGATCCCGCCTAACAGGATCGGGCTGACTCTACGGGCATCGGAGGCGAGACTGACCACCACCGCGCTCGCGTTATCGGTTGTTCCCCGATGGCGCGCCTCGGCGACGAGGCGGTCGGCCGCCTGCTGGGCATTGTGCCTCTGGAGCATCGGGGCTATCTGCCGGGGATCGAGCACATTGTAGAGGCCGTCGCTACAGAGGAGCAGCGTCTCGCCAGGCTCGAGGCGTTCGTCGGCGTAAAAGCCCGGCACAGCCGAGGGATGCATCGGAAAGCCCAGAGCGTAGGTCAGACGCTCGCCATTATGGTGATCCTGCGTCACCTGCCGCGCCGTGCCATCACGCCGGAAGATGTAAGCCCGCGAGTCGCCGATGTTGGCGAGGTAGGCCCGCAGCCCCTCGCCCTCAGGGACGAGCCAGGCGCACACGAGGGTAGTGCCGCTGCGGGATAGCCCGTTCTCCTGTTTGCGCTGAAGGATGGCTGCCTGGGCCGACTCGAAGGCGCGCTCGAGCGCCGCCCGCGGCTCGACAGGGCTCGCCGCGCGCAGCGAAGCCACTGCCTGCTCAATAGCCAGTGCGCTCATCACGTTGCCCAGTTCGCCACCGCTGATCCCGTCAGCCACCAGTGCGATAATACTGTCGCCTACGCGGGTAACCTGGACGCTGTCCTCGTTCCGGGGTTTGCCCGCGCGGTGCGTGGCTGCGCCAGTCGATCCCGGCGGCACGCGCGACCGTTTGCGCGCGACAGACGTTGACGATGCCATCAGGACTCCTTTGCTGTCATGCGGCAGCGGTAAGCGCCGTGAGGGTCAATTTCGCACTGCGGTGATCGTCGGCGCCATCGTCGGCGCCGGCGTCGGCGAGACTGGCGCCGCAAACGGTGTCGCAGACTGGATGGGGAACGCGATTGTCGCAGTTGGGATCGGCCGCGTGGGCGGAACTGCCGTCGGCGTCTCATTTCCGCCAGGGCCGGCGGTGGTCGCCGTCATGATGGCCAGCGCCAGGGTCGCGCCGAGGAGCCAGGTCAGCGCGGCGATGAGCAGGCGCGCTGTGACACGGCCGCGGAAGGTCGCCGGCTGGCCGGCTTCGGGGAGATGCCGTAACCTTTCCGCAAAGACGGCCATATTGGGAAGAGCCTGCTCGCGCATAGCTACGTCGCGGTTAATCGCCTCCATAACGAGCTGCTGGAGCTCGGGCGAGGCTGTCGTCGCGGGGTTCCGCTCGGCGATCGAGCGCTCGCGGTACGTCCGGTCGCGGCGCTGCTGGGCGTTCTGCTCCTCGAGGGGGCCGGTCAGCAGTTCATACAGCAGGAGGCCGAGCATATAGACATCGGTCTGCGGGCCATTCTGCGGCTCGGGATCTTCTGGTCGGCGGCGCGGCTGGCTCTCAGGGGGGAGGTAGCGCCAGCGGCCCCACGGCTCACGGAGACGCTGCATGGGAAAGGAATTGGCGGCCGCGAGGTCAATCAGCACCACTTCGGGCCGCCGCGGCGCCAGGACCGAGAGCGGCTGGCGAAAGACGATGTTGGCCGGCGCAATGTCACGGTGGACGACGCCGGCGGCATGGAGCGCCTGGAGCACCTCGGCGACCTGTATGGCCACCTCAACGGCCTGGGCCGGCTGCAACACCTTCTGCGACGCCCCGCCCTTGCCCCGCAGGTAGTCCTGAAGCGACCCGCCTGGCTCAAAGACGAGAACGATATAGGGGTAACCGACGCCCTCATGGGTGTAGCTAAGCGGTCGTCGCGTCAGGTGCGCAGGGATAACATCGGCGAAACGACGGCTGTAGGGCTTCACCAGACGCTCGTGCTGCAGCCGGAACAGGTAGTCGAGCTCGTCTATCAGGTTCTGCTCGAACTTCGGCTCGGTGATCTTGATGACGCCGAGTCGTTGGCGCTCGACCAGCGCCGGCGTGTCGCCGAACAGGTTGCGTCGCAGCGTGAGCCACCACAGCGGGCCGCGCCGGCTGTTCACCGGCCGCACGAGGTACAGATCAGCCTGCCCACCCCTGATCGTGCGCCGGGCCTGGCCTTGTTGAGCTTGCGCCGAGGGCGTCCGTGAGCGCGATTGCGAGCGCCGCTCGCCTGGTTGCCTGGAACGGGTGCGCAAGGGCGCAACGACTTCGAAGGCGTCAACGATTTGCCCGACCTGAAGCAGAGGTGGCGTATGCGGGTTGTCGTGCTGCATATCAGGGCCACTCATAAGGTTAATCGGATCGCACGCTCGATCCAGACCATGTCGCCGGGCTGGATCTGTATCGGTCTCGTCACACGGTGTTCTTCGATGGGATGCCGGGCCGCAAAGGGCGCCGTGCTGACCCGTGTCGGTCAACCTCTCTGAGAACTGCTGGAGTCGGGCGGCTCAGTGTCGCCCTGAGGCGGGAGCGTGTCGCCGCCGCTTCCCGGGCTTGCGCCCCTGCCGCGGAGGGGGCTTTGCGGGGCGGGCGGCTTGAGCGCCTCCAGAACGAGTTTGATCTCTTCGCCAAGCCAGAGCGTATCGCCGATATGCACGTTGATCGGCTTCTCGGTGGCGAGTTTGTTGTCATTGCTCGGCGCGGCGCCGCGATACGTCCCGTACGAACTCGTGTCGGTCAACTCCCAGCCATGATTCGAGCCGTCGCTGACCGGGGTCAGTTTGGCGTGGTGGCGCGAGAGGCCCCGGGCCTGGCGCCTGATCACGATCTGGTTGTCCCGGAGGTAGCCGATGTGGTAGCTCGGGATGGCGGGGTCGCTCAGGTCATAGTGGTACGTATCGTTGGCGACCGTGTCAACGACTACGACCCTGAGAGAGACAAATTTCTCCATCGGAAGGCGAGGCGGGGAGATCGGCGGCAGGGTGCCGTCCTCCGGCGGCAGGGTGCCGTCATCTGGCGGCTGGGTCTTGTTGGGGTCCTGCGGCGTTCCGTGGTCGGGATTCTGGCGGAGGCGCCCTTGCCGGCGGACCAGCCACAGGCCTATGCTCGCCACGACAGCAAGCCCGACGAGGCCGGCGCCGATCTGCGGCCAGGGCCACCGGCGCGCAGGCATGGCGACAGGCACCGTGGCCGTGTCCTCGGGTCGGCTGCTCGTGCCGGCCTGGTCGATTGCGCTCGCCGTGAGCGTATACTCGCGCTCAGGCTTGAAGAACCCCCCGTGCGCCGGCGCGAATGGGTCGAAGTCGAGCCGGAAACGCTGGTCAGGGCCGGGGCCCGCGACACCGATCTCACGCCCGTCGAGATAGTAGGTCACGTTGACGATAGGAGTTTGAGCGAAGATCGCGCGGGCGCTGAGCTGCAGTTTGCCCTCGGGCAGGATCGCAGGCGCGGAAAGCTCGATCCGTGGGGACAGGGGGCAGACCTGGAGATCCACCTCCGCAGGCGTGTCACGGACGGTAAGGCGGAGTTGCTGTGATCCGGGCGGCAGTGTCGCGGCGTTGAATTGCGCCACGTAGAAACCGGTGCCGGAGGTGATCGCGCTGAAACGCTGATCAATCGCCCGTCGCTCCACGTCGAGCTGCTCGAGGTCCTGCGCATTGAAGGGGTAGTAGTTTGCGGCGCCCAGGGCCGCGGTCTGGGCCTCGAGTTCCGGTGAGAGGCCGACGATGGTGAGCGAGGCAGGGTTCGCGGCCATGCGCGTCAGCAACTCACCGATGCTATTCATGTCGATCTGGCCGCCAGCCTGGCCCGCGGCGAAAATGACCAGCGCCCGCGCGTACTCAGGCGGCGCGTTCTCTAACTGTTCAAGCCCGCGCCGGATCGCTTCGGACAGCAGGTAAGGCGTCTCGGGCGCGGCTTGCGTCGGAATGGCCCGTTCCACCCGGCTGAGGGCGTTCGTGATATAGCGCAACTGAACCACCTTCGCCTCGCGGACTTCCACGCTATCGGCGAAGGTGATGAGGCTCGCCTCGTACTTTTCAACGGCGTGCAACTTGCGGAGCAGATCGGTCACGCGCTCCAACACGTTCTTGAAGCGTGTGCGCCGGAGGGACATTTCCTGGCCCATCGCCGCGCTAACGTCAACGACAATCGCCATAGCCACCGACCCGCCCTGCATCCTGGCGAGGGTGATCGGCAGGTCCGGGCCATTGGGGACGGCGCGGAGGGTCACCTCCTCGGGCAGCAAGTTGTTGACCGGGGTTCGCTGCCCGTCGCTATAGCGAAAGGCCACGGCGAAGTTCGGGCACTGCTGTCCATCAACATTCGTGACACGTAGCAGCGGCGCGGCGCCTGGCTGCGCCGCGGCCCGCGAAGGCATAACCGACGCTCCCAGCAGCAGACAGACGATGCCTGTTGTGGCGACGAAGCGCAAGAGGTGGAAGTAGTTCTGCATCGCGTCCTCATTCTCTCGCTACTCACGGCTGCGGGGTCAACTCGACAATGGTGTTGTCGCTCAGCTTCACGAAGGTCTTTCCGTTGAGCCTGATCTGCTCGCCGCGCTTGAGGCGGCGCTCGCCGATCCTCGTGCCGTAGGTGCTGAGATCGGTCAGGATGAAACCGCCATCGTCCCGGTCAATCTGCACCTGGCGCCTGGAAAGCTTGGGATCGCCGTGGATGACGATGTCGCCCTCCTTGCGCCCGATCACCACGGGAAACCTACTGAACTCCTTTTCGATGTGCTGGTTTTGTTCGACTGTCCGGAGCACCTTCACCAGCAAGCCGGGCCGGGGCATAGCCGGCGTAGCGGGTGAAGGAGGTTTGGTGTCGTCCGGGGGCGTGTAGGGTTTCGGCCGGCGCTGCCTGGGGATCAGACGGACGGCGAGGGTGACAGCCGCCAGGGTTGCCAGAACAGCCAGACCGATGCCAGCCGGCTGGATGTACCTCGCCCAGAACGGCGGCGCCGCGAGCGGGAGTTCGTAGACGTTCTCGCTGATGACCGGCGGCTGCGGCCTGCCTTCTAATGAAAACTGCAGGGTCACCTGCACGTTGCAGGTGCGACTCCGGTCGAGGGGTTGCTTCAGGTTCACTGACACCGCAACCTGCGGGTTGGCCGCGCTGGTTGTGCCGAGGTCGAGCACCCGGGGCGTCGAGTCGATTCCGCACTGGCTCTGGTCGGTCACGACATACGAGACCGGCCCGCCGCTCGCCCGCAGCCGCTCGGGGTCGGACAGCCGCAGGATCAACTGCGCCGACGGCTCGCCCGGGCCGGACTGTTGCCCGCCGACGATCGAGAACGTCAGCGGCGGCAACGGCGTAGGCTGCCACTTGACACAGCCGATGATCACATCGGCGTTGGCGATCTCGCCGCAGGCCCGCTTCAGGGCCTCGCCGTCGCTCGGGCGAAAAGGGTCGCCCCGCTCGCTCGTGGCGGTCAGTTCGATGCGGTAGTCGCCCTGCTGGTCGAAGATGGTCTGTGGGATGCGGATCTCGCCGTCGGCGGACGCGCCGGGCGGCGCCCGCAGATCGACCTGGCCAAGGTCGCGCCGCTCGCCGTTCGGCTTGACGAGGCGCGCAACAAGGCGCTGCGGCTCGATCGGCAGCGGGCTGGTGTTCTGCAGCGTGACCTGGATGGGGTAGTGCGAGACGCCGCCGCCTTCGCTGCGCGGCTCGTTGACCGTGAGCGTCGCGCTGGCGCGGGGGGCGTAGCAGCGCGGCGGCTCGAAGGGCACCACCGTTTCGATGGGCTGATCGACACCGGTCAACTCGACCCTCAAGATGGCCCTGTTGTCCTGACATGGGAAAAGCAGGGCCTCGACATAGCGCTGGCTTTCGAGGTCGGCCATCACCTGTTCAAAGGCTCTCCCAAGGTCGGTATCAGAGGCAGACAGGGACAGGGCGTTGGTCGCGGCGGCGATCCGCCGGATCGGCGCCTCAGGGTCGCGAAACTCCGCGCAGTCCCTGGCGCCGGCGCACAGACCGACGGTGAAGATGGGGACGAAGACGCCGGCTTGCTGCTCCAGCTTGATGCGGTCGATCAGCATCTGAAGGGTGCTCCTGCTGCACGGCTGACCGTTCCCGCGCTCGTCAACCCCATCGGTGAAGAGGATGATCGCCCGGCGCTCGTCGGCCGTCACCCGCTCTTTGAAATAGTCGAGCAGTCGCTGGCCGGCATCGTAGAGGCAGGTCGGGTTGCCGCTGACGGGGTTGTAGTTGCCGTCCTGCTGCATCCAACTGAGCGCCTCGTCCTTATTGGTAAAGGGCAGGCGCGGCGCGAAGCTTTGCTGCGGGTCGATATCGGCAAAGGTAAAGATCGCGATCTGCGCATCGGCCGGCGCTTTGCCAATCGCTGTCAGCACCGCCCGCTGAACATCGTCGGTCCAGCCCCGGTCCCTGATGCTGCCGCTCTCGTCGAGCAGCAGGGCGATCTTGAACGGCAGATTGGGGGGCGAGTCTCTCACGTTCTGTCCGTCTAGCCCGCCGACCTCGAGCAAGACGTTTTTAACGCGATCGAATCCCAGCGGCACGCCCTTCTCACGCACCGTGAAGAACGTCTGAAGGCGCATGCCGTGCGCCGAGTCCTGCGCCTGCCGGTACATCACAAAGACCTGCGGAGCGTCAGGGGTCGGCGTTGGGGTCTGGGCGGCGACGCGAGGCGACAGGCCCGGCGCAAGGACGAGGCCGATGAGGAGAGCAACGAGCCAGGCTCCTGTCAGCAGCGGCATTGTGAGCTTGACCATATGCGTCACCCTGATGCTAACGCGTCCATCGCTCTGAGGTAGCGGGCCGGGTGCGCCTGCCGACCTCGCGGTGTCGCCGCTTGTGGCGCCCGACAAGCCGCCACAAGCGGCGCAGCGCGCATCGTGCCGTTCTCGAAAAGCGCCTGCTCAGTGCTGGGAGGGCTTTGCCCTCCCAGACCCTCCCGCGGGTGGGGGAACGGGGAAACCCGGTTTCCCTATTTTCGCGCGCGTAAGCGCCCCTGCAGGTCCGCGCCGGCCTTGGCCCACCGGCTGAAGCGCGCTGCGATAGCATGAGGTCGTCGTATTGAACCTGGACACGCTCGATGGTCATAGGGTGGGGGCTTTTACTCGCGAACAATGACCTTGAGGGCCAGCTTGCTGCGTTCGAGGTAGATGACGTCCCCGTCGCTCAGGGGGACGCGCCCGTCTTCCACCCGCGTCTCGTTGCCGGCGGCGGCGCGGACGATGGTCGGGTTCTGCCGGGCCAGGCTTTCGACGAAAAGCTGGCCGCCGTCCTCGACGATCTGCGCATGCCGCCGCGACACCCGCGCTCCGCTGACCAGGGGCGCCAGGTTGACGGCGAGCATCTCGTTGTCGGGTAGGTTGTCGTCGGGCCTGCCGATGATCGCGGGCAGCCAGGCCAGCCGGAACACCATACCGGTGGCCTGTTCGCGCAGGTAGACCGGTTTGCTCGAGGGCCGGGCGCCCTGCGGCACCTCGCGAGGGCGCTCTTCGAGGGCCAGATCGTCGCCGTCCCTGACCTGCGCGGCGAGCGGCGCCCCATCATCGAGAGGGGCGTGATCCGCCGCCCCATCATCGAGAGGGGGGTGATCCGCCGCCCGCACCAGTCGGTAGTCTGCCACGCTGTCGCTCAGGTACTCCAGCTCGCCGCGGAACTCCTGGAGCACGGCGTCAACGAGTTCGGCCGGAGTAATCGAGGCCAGGGCCAGGGCCCGCTGCCTGCCCTGGCCGGGCAGGTTGATAAACAGCTCGAGGCGATGGGTGGTGGGTCTCATAGCGCCAACTCGTTCTCCACAAGCGCAATCAGGGACTGGTGGTCGCGGACCGACGCGAGGTTGTCGCGGGCGGCCTGGCCGGCGCCGCGGGCCTCGCAAGAGCGTATGTAGAGTGCGCGCAGCACACCGTTCAGCGACCCGGGATCGGCCCGCCGCCCGGTCTTGAGTTTCTCGAACCAGGCGGCAAGCCCCATATCCCCGTGGTAGGGCGCCTCGCCCAGGGCCGGCGCGGCCCGCAGCGCCGCCTCGATGAGGCTAGCCATCCGTGTTGCTATGCGCTGTTTCAGCTCTTCCTCGACGATGCGGATCAGTTCCTCATCGCCCCGGGTGGCCGCCACGGCCTTACGCACCTCGGCCTCGGCGCCGCGAGCCGCGCCCAGACGCAGCGCCAGGTCGCGCGCTATGTCGCGCAGGGGGGCGGGATCGGCGCGCTGGCCGGCGCTCAGGCTCTCGAAGCGCGCGCGCCCGTCTGCCAGCAGTTCAGGCTCCTGGCTCAGGGCGCGCGTGAGCAGCGCGCGCAGCCTGGCGGCCACCAGGGCGTGCTCGAGGGCCTCGAACAGGGTTCGGTCATCCTCGATCTCCCTGGGAGCCATTGCCCGGGCGCTCACCAGCCGCGAGTATGCCTCCCGCAGGAGGGCGCGCAACCGCGCCGGGTCCTGGCGCTCCTCGGCGCTCAGCCCATCAAAACGCGCCGTGATAGGCTCAGCCCCGTTGCTGGGGGTTGCCAACGGTTCGGGCAAGGCCTCGCGCGCGCGCTGAAAGAGATCGCGCATGCGCGCCGCGGCGGCCTCGCGCAGCTCCCGTTCCACGGCGTCGATCAACTCCTGGTCGCCCATCGCGTCGGCTTGCAAGCTGGCGACGGAACCATTGCCGCGGGCCTCGCCGAAGCGCACATAGATGCTGCGCAGAATCGGCCGGAGTGAGTCGATCCTCGTCCGCCTGGTCTCGTCCAGCCGCCTGAAGCGCTCGGCGACCGGCTCGATGCCGTTCTCGGCGCCGGCGAGCAGTTCCGGCTCCTGGTGCAGGGCGCGCTCGATCAGGTCGAGCATCGCTCCCGCAACCGGGTGGGCCTCGCCCGGGGCCGTCGGCGCGGCGGGGGCCGCCCCGGCGCTCGCGGCCCAGGTCGCCCGCCGGCCAGCGTAGCGTTGTGACAGCGACTGTACGCGCCGGTCGAGGCTTGCGATCCGCTGGCTGTCGTCGTCATTGTCGGTCGCGCCGGCGGCAACCGGCGGGTAGGGCGCGGCGACCTGAATCTGCGCGCCTTGCCCGGCCTTGACCAGGTAGCCGCGCCCAACGTTAAGCTCGCGACCGCGCGCCGCGGCAGGCACGCGCTCGATGCGCAAGGCCTCGAGGGCGCCGGCGGTGCGCAGGGCGAGGCCGAAGTTGGCCGCCATAATCCGGCGTTTCAACTCGTCACCGCGGCTATCGGGCAGCCCCGTGATGACGAAGTGCACCCCGCTGCGGCCGTAACGACGGGCCAGGGTTGCGAGGTCGGCCAGAGCCTCGCGTTCGCGCGCCGCCTCCTCGCTGAAATCGTCATAGTTGTCAACAAGCACGAAGACCGCCCGCCCGCTCGCGCCCCGCGCCAGCGAGGCGCTCTCTTCTTTCAGATGGGCCACCACATCTTCGAGCTGGCGCGCTTCGCTCACGACGGCCAGCGTGTGGGGCAAATCAGCGAGCGTGAGGCTCCCGCCATAGTCGACGAATCCGCCCTGGGTATCCACAAGCACGAAGGCGACTCGCGAGGGTGGATAGCGCTCAGCCAGCGAGAAGGCCAGGGCGTAGAGGGCTGTGGTCTTGCCCGACAGCGGCGGCCCGAAGATGGCAAGGTGCGGCCCGCGTTGTCGCAGGTCAATCGCTGCGGGGCGCAAGGTTTCCCCTCGCCCCAACACCGCCTCGATCCGCCGCTCGCTCGCCGCGCCTGCCTCGGCCAGCAGTTCGTCGAGAGCGACATACGGTTCGAGGATGCCAATCGGGTCGGACAGCGGCGCCTGACGCCCGATGGCCCTGCTTGCCGCCTGCATGTGCTTACTGAGCAACTCCAGGTCGTCGGCCTCGCGGGCAAGGGCGCGGCCATCGCCACCGATCAGGCCGACCGGCAGCGCCGCCTGAAAGAGCAGGGCCCGTCCATCGCGCCGCGCGTAGCCTCGCCCCGGCAATTCGCCCACGTCCATCGCCCCGCGCCCCACAATGTCGAGGTAACGGTCGGCGCTCGTCTGCCTGAAGGTCAGGCGCTCGGTAAACAGGGCATAGAGCCGGCTCGGCATACTACTCGGCAGGTTGGCGCTGGCGACGAAGCTGACGCCCGCGCCCAGGCCACGTCGCACCAGGGGAATCAGGCGATCTTCGAGCAGTTGTCGGTAGCTCTCGGAGAGCTCGGCGAGGTTGTCAATGATCACCACAAGGGCCGGCATAGCCCGGTTGTGGTTCGTGGCGTTATAGTCAGCCAGACTGCCCGCCCCGGCCTCGCCGAGCATGCGCTGCCGCTCCTCGATGGCCCGCGCCAGATAGTCGAGCAAGCGTTGGAAGCGCTCCTCGAACACCTCTTCGTCGGCGTAGAGCACCGCCGCGAGATGGGGGAGACGCCACTCGCCTCGGGCGAAGCTGCTGAAGTTGCGTCCGCCGAGGTCGAGCACATAGAAGTGCACCTCGTCGGGTGAGTGGGTTGCCGCCAGGCTCACCAGCAGGGTGCGGAGGAGGGTTGTTTTGCCCATGCCGGCGTCGCCGAACACCGCGAGGTGGTTGCGGGCGAGATCGACCCGTAGCGGCTCCTGCCGGGCGCGCAGCGGGTCGTCGAGCAGGCCGAGCACGGGCGAGAGGAAGGCCTTTGCGGCGGTCCAGGGCGCCGCGACATCGCCATTGAGCCAGTCGCTTACCATGGGCAGCAGGCGGTAGCTCGTCCCGCGCTGCGCATCAACGACCGTCGACTCGAGACTCAGGCGCTCAGGGAGAAACGCGGGCCAGGGCTTCGGCGTCGGGCGCCCCCCGGTCAACTCGCGGGCGAGCATCACTGCGGCATCGAAGAAGCGCGGCGCCTCACCGTCGCTCGTCTTCGTCGGGCGGGCGCGGTCAGGCCAGAGGACTGCGGCGGGTCGCTCGTCGGGCTGCCGCTCGCCGGTATAGGCCACCTGGATCAGCTCGATCGTCTCGTTGCCGACCTGAAGGTAGCCCCGCCCCGGTATGCCATTAGGCAGGAGGGCCGCGTCGGGGCGGCGCAGCAACTCGCGGCTGGTTTCCATCTGCTCGACGCGCAGGCACAGGCGGAACTTGATATTCGCCCGCATCTGATCGCTGACTCCCTTTGGCTGCTGCGAGGCCAGCAGCAGATGCACCCCCTGGGCCCGACCGACGCGGGTGATGCTGTCGAGTTGCAGACGGAAATCCTCGTTCGCGTCGATCATTTCGGCGTACTCGTCAATGATGATGAACAGGAAGGGATACGGAGCGTAGTCGCGGTGCCGGCCCAGGCGGCGATACTCCACAATGTCCTTGGTGCCCGTCTCGGCGTTGAGTCGCTGGCGGCGCTGCATCTCGGCATTGATCGCCGTAAACATGCGCGCCACCGCCGCGGGGTAGAGGTTGGTGACAATCTCGACGCAGTGCGGCAGCCTCTCGAACGGAGCGAAGGCCCCACCGCCCTTGTAGTCCACCAGCACGAAGTTGAGCGTCTCGGGGTCGTAGCGCAGGGCCAGGCCGACGATGATCGTCATCAGCAACTCGGACTTGCCCGAGCCCGTGCCGCCCGCGACCATGCCATGCACGCCGTCGATTCTGGCCTCGAGCCTCAAGGTGCGCGTGCGGTCGCCTGAGACGACGCCCAGCGGCACCTTGAGCCAGTCGGCATGTGCCGCATCCGCGTGGTAGCGCCAGAGAGCCGCTGTTCGCTCCTTGAGCGCGGCAAGGAAGTCGGGGGCGTCGAGTGTGAGCGCATCAGGCCCGGCAAGGTCAAGCGGCTGGCCCACCTGCACCCAGTCCGGATCGGCCACCACCTTGCGGTAGGAGACGCTGCGTGGCAAGGCCCCAATGCGCAGGGGTGGCCGCACCGGGCCGAGGGCCTCCATGCCCGCCTTCATCGCCTCGCCGATGCTCTGGATCTGTCGCAGCTCGTTGCGAATCTGCCGCGACTCGTCCACGTGGTCGGGCGCCACGGCGACCTGAAAGCTGAGGGCGTCCTTCCCGACACGCATGTAACCGCGACCGGGCAGTTCGTCTACCTCTGGCATGTGGACGCCGACGATCGCGCTATACTCATCGGCGTTGGCGAGCCGGAGGGTCAACCGCTCGGTGAACAGGCTGAACAGCTTCCCCGAGAGCACATTGAGGCGCAGGGCCGTGATCGCGAAGTGGAGACCAAAGGCCTTGCCCTGGCGGGCAAGGTCCACAAAGGCTTCGAGCAGATTACCCTCCTCGGCCGATCGCGTGTCGGAGCCAAAGGTTTCGATCAATTCTCCAATGTTATCAATGAGCACGAGGATCGCCGGCTCGACCTGCGCGGGCGCCGCCGCGTTATAGTCGTAGAGCGTCTGGGCCCCCGCAGCGCTGAAGAGCCGCTTGCGTCTCTCGACGATGTCATCGAGTTCCCGCCAGAGTTGCTGGACGCGCTCCTCGTAACCGCGCTCATCGGGGATAATCAGGGTGCCGAGGTGAGGCAGGGCCTGCAGACACTCGAGGCCGCGCCCGCCCATATCCAGCGCGTGCAGATGCAACTCGGCGGGGGAGTGCGTCGCAGCCAGGCTCAGCGCCAGCGAGCGGAGGAGCGTCGTCTTGCCCCAGCCCGAGGCGCCGAAGATGACGGCATGCCCGCGCTGGAAGTCGAGGGTGAGGGGCAATTGGCGCGCCTGGGCCGGGTCATCCATCAGCCCGACCACGGCCTTGAGTGCGTCCTGCTTCCAGGCGATGCCCGGCCAGCGACCGCTGCCATCGAGCCATGCCTGGGCGGCGGGGTTCAAGGCCACGCGCGTGTGGCCGCCCCGGCGCAGGAACGCATGAAAGTCTGGCTCCAGGTAGGTCGCGTCGAGGGTGGCGCCAAGGCTCAAGGTCGCCGGAAGAGGCGGCGGCCACGGGGTGCGGGGGCGCGGTTCGCGATTGACCTGTTCGTGAAGATGGCTCGCCGCTGCCACGACCAGCTCGTAAAAGCGCGGCGCCTCGCCATTTTCCTTCGGGGTTGCGTACCTGTCGGCCTCGCCCGAGAAGGCGACCTGGATCAGTTCGATACTCTCGCTGCCGGACTGGATGTAGCCCCGGCCGGGCATGCCGCCGGGCAGGAAGGCTGCGTCAGCGCGGCGCAGCAGCTCGCGGCTGGTCTCTGCCTGCTCCACGCGCAGGCAGATGCGCAGCTTGATATTCGCCCGCATCTGGTCGCTCACCCCTGTCGGGCGTTGCGCGGCCAACAGCAGCGTGATCCCCTGCGCCCGCCCGAGGCGGGTGATGCTGTCGAGCGCCATGCCGAACTCGGGGTTGGCGGCGATCATCTCGGCATACTCGTCAATGATGATAACGAGGTGCGGGTAGGGCGCATCCGTGGGATGGTAACCTTTCCGCCGGTAATCAATAATATCTTTGGTGCCTGTCGCGGTGTTCAGCCGCTGCCGGCGCTGCATCTCGGCGCTGATCGCCGTGAACATGCGCTTGACAGCGCCTTTGTTCAGATTCGTGACGATCTCGACGCAGTGCGGCAGCCTCTCGAACGGAGCGAAGGCCCCACCCCCCTTGTAGTCAACGAGCACGAAGTTCAGCACCCTCGGATCGTAGCGTAGAGCCAGACTGACAATCAGCGTCATCAGCAACTCGGACTTGCCCGAGCCTGTGCCGCCTGCGATCATGCCGTGGGCGCCGTCCCGCTTCGCTTCCAGGGCCAGGGTGCGCGGGCGGTTGCCCGAGGTAACACCGATCAGCGCCGAGAGCCAGTCGGCCCGATTCCTGTCGAGGCTTTCGGCCCACCACTGCCACATCAACTCTTTGAGGCGAGGCATGAACTGCGCGTCGAGCGTGAGGCCGTGCGCTGGATCGCGGGCCAGAATCTCACGCAGCAGCACGGTCCTGGGCAGGGCGTCAACCCGCCGCGGGCGGGCGTACCTGCGGTGCGCGGCGGCAAGATACTCGTTCATGCGCTTCGCCAGTTGCTCAATCTCCTCGATCTCGTTGGCCGGCTCTGCGGCGCCGCTGCGCCTGAGGTCTATCGGGCGGGCGGTCTGGAAGCTCAGGGCCAGGGGGCCGACCCGCGTGTAGCCACGGCCCGGGATATCACCGAATTCCTCCACGCCTGCCCCGAGGATAAGCCGGTAGTCGGTCGGGTCGGCCAGTCGCAGCGCGAAGCGCTCGGTGAACAGGCTCAGCAATTGGTTTGAGAGGTCGCCGGGCTTGCCTGTCGAGACGACGATATGCACCCCGTAGGCGCGGCTCTGGCGGGCGAGCGCGACGAAGCGGTCCAGCGCCGTCTCGACATTCGCCTCCCCCGCGCCAAAGGTTTCAATGAACTCGACCATATTGTCGATCACCAGCACGATCGCCGGCTGCGGCTCCTGGGGATGCTCGCGGTTATAAGCGTAGATGTCGGCGACGCGGGCCTTGCTCAGCAGCAACTTGCGTTCCTCGACCAGATCGCCAATCTCGCGCAACACCTGCTCGACCCGCTCCTGGTAGGCCTCTTCGTCGGGGATGACCACGGCGCCCACGTGCGGCAAGTTGCCCAGGACGCTCAGGTTACGTCCGCCAAGGTCGAGGATATAACAGTGCAGATGGTTGGGCGAGTGCGTCGCGGCCAGACTGAGCACCAGGCTGCGCAAAAACGTCGTTTTGCCCGACCCGGAGGCGCCGAAGACGATGCCATGCCCGCGTGGGAGATCGACAATCAAGGGAAGCTGCCGGGCCTCGTAGGGGTTGTCGACCAGGCCGACGACGGGGCGCACCGCGTAGGAGTCCCAATCGAGCGCTTCGACCCAGCCAGGGCTGCCGTTGAGCCAGAGATTGATCGCCGGGTTCAGCGCCATCGTCGAAGGGCGCGGCTGCCCGAGCGTGATCCGCAAGAGGTCTGCCTCAGCCAGATACTTGCTTGAGGTGACCGCCCGCACCTCAGGCTCGGCGGTGATGAGCGTCTCGGAGAGATACAGCTCACGCGGAAGGAAGCCAGGCCATGGAGCCTGCTGCGCCGGGCGACCCTCGTCACGCGCGAGCCGCCGCAAGGCGGCAATGATCGCCTTATAGAGCTCCGGCGGGGCCTGATCCTGGGCGCTGGCGCTGCCGCCGCCGCGGTCCGGCCAGAGGACTTTGACTGACGAGACGCGCGGGTCAATGTAGGGGTCGCCGGTGAACGCCACCTGGATCTGCTCGATCTCCTCGTTGCCAACCTGGAGGTAGCCGCGTCCGGGGAGTCCGGGCGGCAGAAAGGCGGCATCCGCGCGACGCAGCATCTCGCGGCTCTCGGTGGGCGTCTCGACCCGCAGGCAGATGCGAAACTTGATGTTCGAGCGCATCTGATCGGTCACGCCGCTAGGCCGTTGCGCCGCCAGCACGAGTGAAACGCCCTGGGCCCTCCCGACGCGGGTGATGCTCTCGAGCGCGGTCTTGTACTCCGCCCGGTCCGCAATCATCTCGGCGAACTCGTCGATAATAATGAACAGAAAGGGATACGGCGCGTAGTCAACGTGCAGGTTCTTCTTGCGGTACTCAACGATATTCTTCGTCCCCGTCGCCGCATTGAGCGCCTGGCGCCGACGCATCTCGGCCATGATGGCCGTGAACATGCGCGTCACTCCGTCGGCTGCCAGATTGGTGATAATGTCAACACAGTGGGGCAGATCGGCAAACTCTTTGAACGCACCACCGCCCTTATAATCCACCAGCACAAAGTTCAACACGCTCGGGTCGTAGGTGACCGCCAGACCGCAAATCAGCGAGATGAGCAACTCAGACTTGCCTGAGCCGGTGCTGCCGGCGACCATCCCGTGGACGCCGTCGCGCTTCGCTGAGAAGATCAGCGCGCGTGGTTTGTTGCCGGCCATAAGCCCCAGCCTGACGCGCAGCCAGTTCGCGTTGCGACTGCTCGTGCTGTCGAGCCAGTGCTGCCGGGCGCGGGTTGCCAGGTCATCGAGGTCCTTGTACCCCATCAGGTCCAGGAAGGGCACCGCGCTGGGGAGGGTGGCGCCGGCGCTCTGCCGCACCCGCAGCCGCCCGAGATCGCTCGCGAGCCGCGCCAGTTCGTCGAGAGAGGTGGCTGCGTCGGCCTCGCCTATGTAGCGCGCGGCGTTGACTCCGGTCTCGATGTAGCGGAAGTACAGCCGGGGCGTATCATCACGGGGGCCGTAAGAGGCCGGCGCGCTGCGCTCGACCTCAATGACGGCCTGACAGCCGCCGGGCACCTTGCTGCGCTCGGGCACAAGGAAGATGACGGCAGCGCCCAGTTGCGCTCCCTCCTCGAGCAGAATGGCGATGGCGGCATCGGTCTCGATCCCGTGCAGCCTGGACCCCTGGTCGTAGGCCGCGTCGAGGAGGTCGATCACCACCAGCAAGAAGGGGAGGGTCGGGTCGCCGACCGCCTCGGCGGCATCGCTACCCTCGTGCTCCTGGAGGCGCAGGCGCCGCTGCGCCAGCGTCTTGCGCAGGCCTTCGAGGAACTGCTCGATCTCGTCGCCCTCGTCGTCGGCGAAGGTAAGGTCCTCCGGCCCCGCTTTGATGGCGTCAACGCAGCAGATCTGGCGGTTCTGCTCGTCACCCGCGCAATGAGGTAGCGCCCTGGCCCAATCCCATGGGTGGTGGCGGTCGGCGAGCACATACAGGCGGGCGTCGCCCGGCGCGTGGAAAATCGTGTAGTGCGCCAGCACGGCGCGCGCGAAAGGATAGACCGAGTCTGGCTCGCCGGCCACGCCCAGGGCGTGAACGGTCGGCATGCCCTGTGGTTGCTGCTCGCGCTGGGCGTCGGGCTGGTCAGTTTCCCGCGCGCGGCGCAGCGAGATGACAACCGGGATCTCGGAGACGAAGCGCGAGTCGGCGGCGAGTTTCTTCGCGGCGCGGGTATACGATCCCCCCTCGTCGTTCGTGTCGCTCAACACGTAGGTCTGCGTCGAAGGCAGGGCGCCAATGCCCAGGCGCACCGCGCCGAAGTCGTGATCGCCCACCCGTCGCTCCCACAGACGCGCCGCTGAGCGGAGACCGCCGCTTGATTTGCCGGCCAGGCAGGGCTCGCGCACAATCTGCGCGCTCGTCTGCAGGTCGGGATAGTTGTAGCGGTAGAAGCGGCGCTGCAGATCATGGCTGATCTGCATCTCCTTATACATCTCGCTCAGCCGGGCTGCGTAGGCTCGCTCGCTCTCAGCCCATTGCTGCCGCTCTTTCCAATAGCTGTAGAGTGAGACACCAATCGAGGCGAACGCGGCGAGCGCCATGGGGACAAGCAGCAGCGAACTGCCCTGACGACCGCCGAACATGGCAATGAACGCATAGCCCAGGATGGTGACCAGCGGCAAACCGAGCTGGAGGAGCTGTCCACTCATCTGGCGCGAAGGGAGCTGCGGGCGCGGGATGGGCACCTCGCCCACGGGGAGTTCGGGCTGGATTCGCGGCGGCCGATCAATATACACAGGCTCGTTCATCAGTGTTCCCTGATAGCCACCCTTGACAGGGGCGCCGGCAGCATGTACAGTCACGCCGAGCGTCAGTGATCGGAGGTTCGACGATGCGTAAAGTCTGTCTCGTCTGTGAACGCACCGCGCCTGATGGCAATCTGCTGTGCCACGAGGTCTACTGCCCCGCCGAGACCTCACCGTTGCTCCTCGACCCCGGCGAGCGTCTCGGCGAGATCGAGATCGTGCGGCTCCTGGTCGTGCTGCGGTCTGCGGCGCTCTACGAGGTGCGCCAGGGGCAACGTTCGGTGCTGTTGAAAGTCGCCCACCCCGGCGCCGAGCATACCGATCGCCTCAAGCGCGAAGCAAAATTCCTCAACGACCCTGCGGTGCGGCAGGAGCGCGAGCCTGGCCTCCCGCGCGTGCTGACGCCCTACCTCATGACCGGCGGCCAGGCCGACCCTTATGGGCGAGCGACCATCCAGGGCCGGCTGCTCTATTACTGCGTGTTCGAGCAGTTTGACGGTGTCCCCCTCCGTGACCTGATGTTCGAGCGCCCACAGTTGGGAGTGTACGAAGTGGGCTGGCTGCTTATGGGGCTGGCCCGCACGCTCGACTACCTCCAGCAGAAGGGCCTGTACCACTACGGGCTGAGCCCCGAGTCAGTGCTGGTGCGCTTCGACAAACGCGGCGCGCCGCGCCCGCTCCTCTGGGATCTGGGCATCGCCGGCACACGCAACGAAGTGGAACGGCACTGGTATCGCGGCTTTCTGCATCCGGCGTACACCGCCCCCGAACTCATCGACGCCCAGCGACCGGCACTTAGCCTGGCCACCGATGTGTACGGCCTCGGCCTCATCCTGTACGAACTCCTCAACGGAGCGCCCGCCTACCCCTACCGACTCCGCAGCGATCAGGAGATCTTCGACGCGGTGCGGAAGGTTGATAGACTGTCGAGCGACCGCGTTGATGTCCGGAAGATTGCCGCGCTGGCTGATCGGGCCATCAGCAAAGACCCTATGGCGCGGCCGACGAGCGCTCGCGCCCTGCGCGACGAACTGCGGGCTGAAGTGGGAGAGCCGCCCGCGGCTGGACCGAACCTGGAGGTCTCGCCACGGACGGCCCTGATCGTGACTCTCGCCCTCCTAGGCCTGGCCCTGCTGATCTTGCTCGGCTACACCGCCAGCGAACTGCCCCGCATCTTCGCCGCGCCGTAGCGGCGCAACGCCGTGCCACGGGCTAGTCGAAGCGATTCGCCGCAATCAGATCGCCCCGCTCGTAATTGCTGGCCGCCCGTTCGACCTTCGCGCTCAGGTCGGCGCACTGCTCGGCCGATTTCTCAATAGAGGACCTGGTTCTCTCGAACTGGGTCGCAACACTGGCGCTCACCAGCCCTAAGAACGCCGCCGTCTTGAGCAGATTGACGATACCGTCAAGGGCCTTGAGCACCAACTTCAAGACCTCACTGATCTGGTTGAGCTGCTTGCCGATATCACGCACTGCCGGCACGTCCATATAGATCTCTTCGACAGACATCGCGTTCTCCTTCGGCGAGGGTTAGAAAATACTCCCAAACGCGTCGTCGAGCTTTGACTTGATGAGCCGATCCACGTTCTCATCAGCCTGGTTCATGATCTCCTGGGCGCGGCGCAGGTTGGCGTTCAAGGTCGTGACCTGCGCGCCAATCTCGCCAATACCGGGGATCGTGATGCTGCTGAGCGCCTCTCGAAAAGAGTTGGCGCTCTCTCCACGCCAGACCGTGTCGAGCCGGCCCTGGATCTCTTTCAGGGGATTAATGGCGCGCTCGTGAATCGTGTTAAACTGCTGCAGGAGCCCGTTGAGCGCCTCCTCGAGCATCCCGCGGACCAAACGGAACAGCATACGTGTCCTCCTGGTTCAGTGCGAAGGGGGTAAGGACTACCTCATGCGCGACTGCTCGTCGGCGCGACGCATCGCGGCAATGGCCGTGTTCACATCGCCCTCAAGCTCGCGAAATTTCTCGGTGAGACGGTTCAGCGCCGGAACTAGCTTGCCGCGGATCGACTCTACGAAGGCCGTTCCACCGCGACCCAGCAGCGCACCCTCCTCGAGGGTTCCGGCAATTGAGTTCATCTCCTTCATCGTTTCCTCGAGCTGTTTCGCTCCGTCCCGGAACTCCTTCGCCATCGCCTCGGCGAGGTCGTAGTCAAGTTTGATCTCATCGGCTCCCATAGTGTCTCCCCTGGATTGCGAAGGGCGATTAGCAGCGGAAAAGCGGATCACTGACTTAGCTACGGAACAGGCCGCTCGCCTCTTGCTCGGCGTTCTGGATGGTCGTTGCGATCTCGCCGGTCGTGCGCGAGGCGTCAGCGAGAGCTTTGATGAGCCGATCCACAGCGGGAAGCACGACGCCCTGCATCTCGGCGAAGAATGCGTCGGCGCCGAGGCCTATCCAGCCCCCATTCTCGAGCTTCTCCATCGCGCTACGAACCTTCTGCTGCAACTCCTCGATTGACTGCGACTGCGCCATGAAGCGGCTGACGACGGTCTTGAGCTCATCATAGTTGGCGCGGATCTCATCGGACATGCTTCGCTCCTCTCATCAGTCGTCCATGCGGCTACGCCCCGCCCCACACTGATGGGTGAACATACTTCTTGAGAGGGCGCAGCCCTCCCAAACCCTCCCACCGGGTGGGGCATGGGGAAACCCGGTTTCCCCATCCTCCTGCGTGAGGGCTGCGCCCGCCCAGACCCTCCCGCGGGCGAAGGTGTGGGGAAACCAGGTTTCCCCACACCTCTCCTCCAAGGCACGATTTTCACGTTAGTAATAACCTTATTTGTTACGGTAGCATTACCATGCTTAACCGTGAACATAGGCTGCTCACCTACGCGCATGCGGCGCTGCCCCCCCTCCTGACCTCCCCCCGCTGGGGGGAGGCGCCGGACTCCCTCCCCCCGGCGGGGGAAGGGCTGGGGAGGGGGCCGTCACCTTCGTTGCAACGGATTGCCGCTTGAGCAGGGGGATGGGGAAACCAGGTTTTCCCCATCCCCCACCTGGTGGGAGGGTTTGGAAAGTACCCGATGGGCTTCTCTATGGCTCCTCATCCCCTCCTGAGCGGAGGCTGGATCCTCAAGCACCTGATTGCGCTGCTGATCTTCGTCAGCTTCATCGGCCTGGGCTTCTGGCAACTGGCCCGCCTGGAGGAGCGCCGCGCCCTTAATGCCGCCCGGCTGGCGGTGGTGGATGCGAATCCCGTCACCTTCACCGGGCGCGAGCCTGATCCCGCGGCGCTGATCGGGCGCAAGGTGCGCGTCACCGGCGCCTATCTCAACGCAGCCAGCGTCGTGTTGCGCGGCCAGCGCTCCGACAGCGGCGTGGAAGGCGTGCATCTGCTCACGCCCCTGCGCATCGCCGGAAGCGAGGCGGCGGTTATCGTTGACCGCGGCTGGATCCCCGCTACCCGACCCGAAGCGGCGGACCTCGCTGCTTACGCCGTGACCCGCGAGGTGACCGTCGAGGGCCTGGCCCGCGCCCCCCAGACCCGTCCTGCCTCGCCCCTGGCCCCACGTGATCTGCCCCTTCCCGGCCAGGAGCGTATCAACGCCTGGGTGCGCGTGGATGTAGCCCGCCTCCAGGCCCAGGTGCCCGCGCCGTTGCTGCCTCTCTATATCGAGGAATTGCCGTCCGGCAACGGTGCGGTCTTGCCCCGCCCGCGCGACCCCCGGCAACTTGACGAAGGCCCGCACCTGAGTTATGCCATCCAGTGGTTCGCCTTCGCGGCCATCCTTGCCGTCGTCTACGCCGCGCTCCTGCGCCAGCAGGTAAGGGATGGCTGATGGCTGAAGGCTGAGGGCTGAGGGGTAAGGGCGGAGGGCTGAGCAACTCGAACGGGCGAGACCCCTCTCCAGTCCTCCCCTGCCGGGGGCTGAAGCGCCGCATCCGCTTACGCATTCGCTTACGCATTCGCTTATGTGAAAGGTCTTCGGTCTAACAACTCTCTTGCAGACCCCTCCGCAGAAGTCTGCTATACTGGGGGAGGGTATCGGGCACTGCGTTCGGGTGAAGGGCGCGAGGAGGCGGAGCC
>DAOTYR010000402.1:0-16173 GCA_034434655.1 Chloroflexaceae bacterium | reverse complement strand
CGAGAGGACCGGGCTGGACGGACCGCTGGTGGAGGAGTTGTGGGGCGTCCCGCAGGCTCCGTAGCTATGTCCGGAAGCAAGAACCGCTGAAAGCATCTAAGTGGGAACTGCGCCTCAAGATGAGTGCTCTCGCTGGTTAAGCCAGGTAAGACTCCCAGGAGATGACTGGGTTGAGCGGCGCCCACTGGACGCGTGGCGACACGTGCAGGTCAGGCGTGCGCACAGTCGAGGGCTTCCCTCCACTGCCTCGAGTAGCGGGGCACTATGAGGTGCTGATTACGTCAACTACGCGCGTCAGTTGGTAGGGTAGGGCACCTGCTCTATGCCACGGGTGTGTGTTGAGCGCGGTGGTCCCACCCCGTCCCATCCCGAACCGGGTCGTGAAACGCCGCAGCGCCGATGATACTGGGGTTTGAACCCTGGGAACGTAGGTCCACGCACCCTCCCATCTCGTGATTGCGCAGAACGCCGCGTACCCTCAAAGGTACGCGGCGTTCTGCGTCAGGCCCCCATGCGGCTGCACCGCACCCTGCCGTGATGAAAAACATTGTTCCTGGGAGGGCTTTGCCCTCCCAGACCCTCCCGTGAACTACCAATCATTCCGGGGGCGGGAGGTCGGTCAGGGGGCGCGGCGTCCAGCTCTCGCGCAGCAGGGGCCAGGCTTTCCACAGATACTCGATGCCTGAGGCGAGCGTCCAGAGGACCGCCAGGGCCATCGCGATCCACCAGAGTTGGAGCAGGCCGACCAGCGCCCCGCCGCCGAGGGTGCCCATCAGCCCGCCGTGGGCCGCGTTCGCCGCCAGTAAGCACCAGACGACGGCGACCACCTGGATCACCAGCTTTTGCTTGCCTAACTGCCCCGCGGAAATCACCACACCCCCGGCCGCCGCAAAGGAGCGTAACCCCGAGACAATGAATTCGCGCACGATGATCACAAAAGCGACCCAACTCGAAATCAGGCCGATCTCCACCATCGGAAGCAGGGCGCCGGTGATGAAGATCTTGTCGCTGATGGTGTCGAGGAAAATGCCGAGCGGCGAGACGACCTTCAGGCGACGGGCGATCTTGCCGTCGGCCATGTCGCTGAGGGCCATGACGACCAGCAGGAGCACGGCCCACAGATAGCCGGCCGGCTGCTCCAGCAGGATGAACCATACCAGCAGGGGAGTGGTGACGATGCGGAACAGGCCGAGGAGATTGGGAACACTGCGGGCGCTCATATCATAGGTCGCCTGAGCAAGAGGTTTCTGAGAGAGCCACGCCCTCCCGGAGCCTTCCGTTCGCCTGCGGGAATTATAACACAGACTTCTGGGGCGCTCTTAAGCCTGAAACTGGCCTGTGGTATAATCGGTAAGACGTTGCTTTGCCCTGCGACGAGGCTTCAGCGAGTGGCCGGAACCACCCCGGCGCCTGGCAGCCAGGAGCTTCTAACACCTCTGTTGACGCAAACGCCTTTGCTGAAACCCTGCCCGCGGCTATGATCCTGTAGCCGTATGAACAGGGTTGTTTTCTGGTATCCATTATTGAATTGGCAGCGGATTACGCGGTAGCTATGGTAGCGATTTTAGAGCAACTGAACCAACTGCTTGCGGCAGCCGTGCTGATCGTCACCTTCTCGCTGCTGGCGTATATTCTCATGCAGAACCGGCGCAACGATATTGCGCGCGCCCTGGTGGTTCTGCTGGCCGGCGTGGTGGTTGTGTATGGAGGTGACCTGCTGCTGGCGCGCGCGGACCGCGAGAGCACCATGGATTTCCTGGGCCGGGCGCAGTGGCTGGGGATCGCGGTGGTGCCCGCCGGCTATATCCATCTGGCAAATGGGTTGCTTGCTCTGGGCAACCAGCGCCCCCTGGCGCAGCGCTACCGCTGGCTGGTGTATGCGGCGTATGTGGGCAGCGCCGGCTTCTTCGCTCTGGTGGCTCTCGGCACCGATCTGGTGGTGCGCGGCGGGTTGCCGAGCGGCCCGATTGCCCAGTTCCAGCCTGGCCCCCTGTTCTGGGTGTACAGCCTGTTTTTTCTCGTCGGAGCGACCACCGCCCTGGGAGCGATCATCCAGTCGCAGCAGAATGCGCTGACCTTCACGCAGCGCCGCCGTCTGACTTACCTGGGGGCCACCTTCGCCGCGCCGGGCATCGGCGTGTTTCCCTTTCTGGTCATCGCGGCGCCCAATGTCGCGCCGATAAGCGCCATTCTCGTGCTCCAGGCGCTGGCGAGCCTCATCGTCATCGTGATGCTGACGGTGATGACCTACAGCGTGGCCTTCCAGGGCGTGCTGCTCCCCGATCGTCTGATCAAGCAGGATTTTCTGCGCTGGTGGCTGTACGGTCCGTTTATCGGCGTGACGATCATCCTCTTTATGCAGGCGGTGCCGTTCCTCGAGCGGTTGCTCGGGCTGCCAAAGGATACGCTGCTCACCTTTGGGGTGATGTTGATGACGGTGCTGATGCCGCTGTTCGTCAACCGGGTCAAACCATACCTGGACGCACTGGTGTACATGCAGGATCACGAAGAGATCGACTACCTGCGGAACCTGCCGCGCAGCACCTTTACCCGCGCCGATTTGCGCACCCTGCTCGAGAACGCTCTGGTGGCCGTCTGCGGGGCGTTGAAAGTGGAGACCGGCTTCGTCATCGCGCCGGGGGATGGGGGTTATACCATTCGCGCGGTGTGCGGGCCGCGCAACCAGGTGAAACGCTTCGTGGCCGAGTATCCGTTGAGCGAACTGGTGCCGCAACTCGAGCAGTTGCCAGCGCAATCGCGCAATGGTCTGTTCAATACCGATGCGTTCCTGGCGTGTGGCGGCTTCTGTCTGCTGCCGCTGCATAGCCCCGATGGGCAGTTTCTCGGCGCCCTGGGGGTGGCCGCGCCACCGGACCTGCTCAGGCGCGACAGCGCCCTGCCCGCCGAGACGCGCCAGTTGATCAGCGTGCTGGCCCACCAGATGGAACTGGCCCTCTCGACGGTGCAGATGCAGCAGCGGATCTTCGATACGCTGCGCGGCCTCGGCCCGGAGATGCAGTCGTTGCAGCAACTGGCCAGCCGGCTCGAGCAGGCGACACCGGAGACGCTGGCCGAGATTGATGGCGACATCGTGATGCAACCGGAGTTCCCGCAACTGGTGAAGGAGGCGCTCACCCAGTTCTGGGGCGGGCCGAAGCTGGCCGAAAGCCCGCTCCTGGAGATGCGCTCGGTGCGCCGGTTGCTGCAGAGCCAGGGCGGTAGCCCGACACGGGCGCTGCAGATGGTGCTGCGCCAGGCGATCAATAACCTGCGCCCCGATGATCAGCTCGATCCGTCGGCCCAGGAGTGGCTGCTTTACAATTTGCTCGAAGGACGCTTCCTCCAACGGAAGACGGTGCGTGATGTGGCCAATCGCCTGGCGATGAGCGAGTCGGATTTCTATCGCAAACAACGGGTGGCGATCGAGGAGGTCGCGCGCCAACTGGCCCTGATGGAGGATAGCGAACGCGGTGTGGCGGAAAAGCGGTGATCGGGTGTGAACATGCACCGCTGGCCGAACATTTGACACCTTTCGGGCATTCGAGTATACTCCCCGTCGCCAGGTTAACCTGAAATTAAGAAACGCAGCGGCGTCGCTACCGTGGGGCACGAAGCCCCCCTCCGTAGCGCCGCGCGTCGTGGGTTGTTTCGGCGCGAAGAGCGGCTTACGGAAGCCGTTGTTCGCGCTTTGTGTTGCCCTGCCCTGCAGATACCCTGAGGAGGACGCTATGCGACCGTCTCCGCGCCGGCTGCTCGCGCTGCTGTTCGCCGTTGCCCTGCTGGCAGGGTGTGGTCAGGCGCCGACGACGCCGACCGCGCCGCCCGCCACCGCCCCTGCCGCCGAACAACCCACTGCGGCGCCTGCCGCCGAACAACCCACTGCGGCGCCCGCGCCTGAGGAGTACGTCTTCGGGATGGTGCTGGTTGGCCCGACCAACGACGGCGGCTGGAACCAGGCCCATTTCGAGGGCGCCAGATATGTCGAGACCAGGGTGCCGGGCACGCGCCTGATCTACATTGATAAGGTCAACCCCGCCGACCGGCCAAATGTGCAGGTGGAACAGGCGATCGAGGAGCTGATCAGCCAGGGGGCAAAGTTCATTATTACCAATTCGGCTGAATTCGCCGATGGAACCAACGTTGCCGCCGAGGCGCACCCGGAAGTCTATTTTCTGCACGCCTCGGGTGATGCCGTGCTGCGCGGCGTCGCTCCGCCTAACGTGACCAACCTGATGGGCCGCATGGAGTACGGCAAGATGATGGCCGGCTGCGCCGCCGCCCTGCAGAGCGAGGCGGGCAAGATCGCCTACCTTGGCCCGCTGATCGATCCGGAGACGCGCCGGCTGGTTAACTCGACCTACCTGGGGGCAAAGTATTGCTGGGAAACCTACCGCGGGAAGCCCGCGGATAGCCTGGCGTTCAAGGTCACGTGGATCGGCTTCTGGTTCAACATTCCCGGGGTGACGCTCGACCCCACGAAGGTCGCCACCGATTTCATCAACGAGGGCTACGACGTGATTGTTTCGGGCATTGACACGACCGAGGGGATCGTCGAGGCCAACAAGGCCGCGCAGGCCGGCAAGACGGTCTGGGCAATCCCCTACGATTACCGGGAGGCCTGCGCCCAGGGCGAGGCGGTCTGCCTCGGGGTGCCGTTCTTTAACTGGGGGCCGCGCTACGCCGAGATTATCGCCGACGCGCAGGCGGGCAGGTTTACGTCGCAGTGGGAGTGGCTCGGCCCCGATTGGAGCGACATCAATAACCCCGAGACGAGCATGATCGGCTTTGTCAAGGGGCCGGCGCTTACGGCGGAGCATGCGGCGATCCTGGACGAGTTTATCGGGAAACTGGCTGATGGCAGCCTGAACCTCTTTACCGGTCCGCTCAATTACCAGGACGGGACAGTGTTCGTGCCCGCGGGACAGGTGGCGGATGACAAGACCATCTGGTACACCGAGCAACTGCTCGAGGGGATCGAGGGGCAGAGCGCGCCGTAGGGAGCGAAGGTCAAGGCGTGGAGGTTGCGGTCCACAATCTGAGCAAGTCGTTTGGATCGCTGCGGGCCAATGACCGGCTGACGCTGCGCTTCCAGGCGGGGAAGATCCACGGCGTGCTGGGCGAGAACGGGGCGGGCAAGAGCACGCTGATGAAGCTCATCGCGGGGTTCCTGCGCCCCGACGAGGGGGTGATCCGCTTCGATGGGCGCGAGGCGGCGCTGCGCGGCCCCGGCGACGCCCTGCGGGCCGGGGTGGGGATGATCCACCAGGATCCGCTGGATGTGCCGGCCTTCACCGCGCTGGAGAACCTGTTGTGGGCCACGCCGCGCGCGGCGATCGCCTCATGGGCCGCGGGCCGGCGTCTGCTGGTTGACATGGCCGACCGGCTGGGGTTCACGGTTGAGCCTGAGGCGCCTGTGGCGCGCCTGAGCATCGGCCAGCGCCAGCAACTGGAGATTATCCGGCTGCTGGCATGCGGCGCCCGTGTGTTGATCCTCGACGAACCGACGACCGGGATCACCGCCGAGCAGACCCGCGCGCTCTTCGCGGCGTTGCGACGCCTGGCCGCCGCGGGGAACACGGTGCTCTTCGTATCGCACAAACTCGATGAAGTCGCCGCGCTGTGCGACACGGTGTGCGTGCTGCGGGCAGGCCGGCTGGTGGGGGAGCAGATGGCGATGCCCGTGCCCCAGGCGACGCTGCTGGAGTTGATGTTCGACACCGCGACGGCGGCACCGCCCGGCATGGCGCCGGGGCCGGAGAGCGAACGTGGCGCCCCGGAGCATCCCGTGGCCAGACCTGCCGCAGGCGAGGTGGTGTGGCGTCTGGAAGGCGTAACGGCGGGGGAAGGCACGGTTACGCTCCGCAACCTGAACCTGGAGGTGCCCGCGGGCCGGGTGGTGGGCCTGGCGGGCCTCGACGGCAGCGGCCAGCAGATCCTCCTGCGGGTCCTCGCCGGGCGCCTGCGGGTGGACGCAGGGCGCGTGCTGGTGGGTTCAACTGACCTGACCGGCGCGAGCAGCCGGGCCTACCGCGCGGCGGGGATCGAGTACCTGCCGGCGGACCGGCTCGCCGAGGGGATGATCGGCCCGCTCTCGTTGAGCGATCACTTTGCCCTGCAGCAGACCGGCAGGCTGGTGGACCGCCGGCGGGCGGAGCGGGAGGCACGCGAGGCAATCGCCGCCTATGATATCAAGGCGACGCCGCTCACCCCGATCAGCGCCCTGTCGGGAGGCAACCAGCAGCGGGCCTTGCTGGCTCTGGCGCCGCCGCGCTGCCGGGGGCTGGCATGCGAGCAGCCGACCCGTGGCCTGGACGTGGCCTCGGCACGGACGATCTGGCGCAGCCTGCTCGCGCGCCGCGCCGATGGCTGCGCGATCGTCTTCGCCTCGGCAGACCTGGATGAGTTGATCGCCTACAGCGACGAGGTGCTGGTCTTCTTCGCCGGGCGTGTTTCCCCGCCGCTGCCGCGGGCGGAACTCAGTGTCACCCGTCTCGGCGAGTTGATCGGCGGGGTGGGGTTTGCTGAACCTGCCGGGGCCTGATACCAGCCTGGGAGGGCTGCGCGCTCCCAGAAAACCGCCTGTGCAGAGGGGCATCTGAAACCCTCCCACCGGGTGGGGGTCTGGGGACACCCGGTTTCCCCAGACCCCTGCTCCAGCGGCAATCCGTTTCAACGAAGGTGACGGCCCCCTCCCTGACCCTCCCCCGCCGGGGGCGGGAACCCGGCTCCTCCCCCCAGCGGGGGGAGGCTCGGAGGGGGACAGAATCCTGCGAACGGTTTTCACCTTGGCAGGGGTGCGCCCCGGGAACCTCCGGGTGGGAGAAGCCGGGGCCGGCGGGGTAGGGGCGGGGAAACCCCGCCCCTACGCCGGCCCGCCTCCAGGCAGGGGTTTGCGCCCCCTCCCGGATCCTCCCCCACTGGGGGCGGGAACCTGGCGCCTCCCCCCGCTGGGGGGAGGCTGGGAGGGGGGCTGAACCCGGCGAACGATGGTCACCTCAGGGACAGCAAGGGAGGGGCAGGGGCCTCTCCCGCGCCCGTCCTGTCAATCACGACCGATACCCGCCTCGGTCAACAGGCGCACCACCCGCTCGAGGCGGTTGAGGGCCCGCGCCAGCAGGAGGGCGGCATCGGCGATAATCGCTTCGCCGAGAGCCGGATTGGTGTTGATCTTCTCGCGCACCGGCCGCAGCACCTGCTCGAGCATACCCAGAAACTCAGCGGCCTGTTGCAGGGCGGTCTCGGCGTCCTCGCGCTGTTTGGAAGCCACCATTGGCCAGCGGCCGTGGATGGGTTTGGCGCGGGCCATCGAAAGAAAGCGCGCCACTCGATCGGCCCGCGTCAACGCATCCGAGACGTAGCGTTCCGTATCGGTCACCAGGACCAGGGCCAGGCCCTGATTGGCATGCACCCTGGCCCGGGCCGAATCGAGGGTGGTCTGGGCCCGTTGCAAGATCTGGACCGCCTCATCAGCAGCCTGGATCGCCGCTTCCCGTTCGCTCTCCGCTTCGATCGGCCATCGTCGAGGGATCGTCGGCATACATCTCCACAGACGCCTGTTCCCGGGTCGCGGCATAGCGCAGCAATTCAATCTGACGCAGCATAGCCTCACCGATCTGCCAGAGGATGATCGGCGTGCCCGAGGCGATAAAACTGCGCCAGACCGCCGCCTCATACTGGCGCCAGTCCATATCGGGCTGCCGGCGCGCGGCGATGGCCACAGGAACCAGCGTAATCAGGACCCCACCCGCCACTTCGGCCCAGGTGTGGTCAGGCTTGATGGGCAAGCGGCGCTCGAGATAACTCAGCGCCGCGGCATAGGCGGTCGAGAGCCCCATCGTCATCAGGGGCAGCCCGAGCATCGGGTCGCTGGAGCTCTCTTCAGCCAGAGGTGAACGATTCTCGGATTGATACCGGGTCATTATCGGGTTCCTTTCGGTATCTTGTAGAGAGCCATTATATACCATGCCAGGTCTTCCGTCCAGAGCGAGCATGACCAGGACCAGGGGTGCTTGTGCTTGTGCTGCGCGTCTGCGGGTCACTCCTCCTTTCGGAGCGTCAACTGGAATGGGCCTGAAAGGGAACCTATCTCGAGATTGCCGCCCGAGGATGCGCGGTTTCCCCCATACTACGACATGAAGCCGCCCATTGCAAGCCCCTTCCGACCCCTGAATCAGATCAACGAATGGTCAAAAGGATCTTAACAAAGTTCCGATGATATGCTATAGTATGTCCTGGTTATCACCCAATAAAGACCCGAATACAACCCTGATACATCCCGCCGGGGGAGGCAGGCTTATGTTCATCGGCACCTTTGAAACCATGGTCGAACCATCCGGCCGGATCGTGATCCCGCCCGCCTTTCGCGCCGCCGCCCTGGAGGGCCTCACCGTGACCCGCGGCTTCGACCGCTGCGCGCAGGCGTTTCCCACCCCCATCTGGCAGGACCTGGCCCGGCGCATGAACGCGCTGCCGCTCTTTGTTGACGCCGCGCGCCAGGCTCGCAGCCTGCTCTTTGCCGCTGCCGCCGAACTGACCCCCGATGCCGCGGGCGCGGTGCTCCTGCCCCGCCCACTCCTGGCCCACGCCGGGATCGCCTCGACGGTCGTGCTGGTGGGGATGGGCGCCTTTTTCGAACTCTGGGCGCCCGAGACCTGGCGCGCCACCAGCGACCGCCTGCTGGACTCGGTCAGCCGCTGGGGCGGGGCCGATCTGCCGCCGGCGCTGGCGGCTATCTAGGAGCAGTACCCCGAACAGCGATCACCACACCACAAAGGAGGCTGTATGCCATTGACCCTCTCCACCGCTCCTGATGCCACGCTGCGCGCCTCTGGCAGCGCCGCCCTTGCCCGCGCGCGCCTGCGCCAGGCCCTCATCCGCGACCGTGGCGCCGCCCCGGCCCCTTCCGCCGCCGAGGTGCTCGCCCGGCTCCTTGACGAGCCGCTGCCGTCTCTCGTCGAGCGCCCGCTGCCTGCCGATGGGGGCCGCCGATGAGCGACCTGGTCGCCGCTCTGGGCGCGTCCATCGTGGCCGTCGCGGCGGGGCTTGCCGACGCCGCCGCCGCGGACCCCGAGGCCGCGCCGCTGACTGCCCGGCTCACCGCGCTCACCGCGCTCGGCGAGGGGGCGCCCGCCGCGGCGCTGGCCCGCGCCATCGCCCAGGCCGAGGCGCGCCTGCGCGACGAACATCCCGCCGCCGCCGCGCCGCTCATGGCGCTGCTGGCCGATCCCCGTCCCGCCACGGCGCGCTTTCGCGCCGCCGCAGTGGAGGAGTTGCTGCTCGCGGGCGAGCCGGATCTGGCGCGTCTGGTGGAGTTGTACCGCCGCGAGGTGCGCGCCGCCCTCGCTGCCGACGGGAACGCCGCCCCGCCCTGGCGCCTGATCGGCCCGCCGTTGATCCGTCTGCTTGGCGATCTGCTGCCCGCGGCGTGCGCCGGGCAGGCCCGGCTGCGCCGCTGCCTGCCCACCGAGGCCGAGCGCGCCCTGATCGACCGCCTGCGCGCCGCCCGCCGCGCGGCGTTGCCCGCCGAACCGTTCGGCCAGAGTATCGTCGCCACCTCCGGCGCTTCCATCGCCCAGGTGCGGCAGACCATCGTCCACGGCGATCTCTACGCCCTGCCCGGCGCGCCCACGCCCGATCTGCCCCTGCTCTACGCCCGCTACCGCGCCTTCGTCGCCGAGACCTTCGGCGCGCTGGATTTCCGCGGCATGATGCAGGTGCAGGCGGCCTCGCGCATCGCCCTGGAGCGCATCTACGTTCCGCTCATGGGTCGCCCGGACGAGCGGGCCTCCGACGCGCCCGGCGCCTCCCTGCACGAGTTCGTGCGCACCCAGCCGCTGCTGGTGGTGCTTGGCGACCCCGGCAGCGGCAAGAGCACCCTGGTGCGCTACCTGCTGTTGACCCTTACCCGCGGCGACGCGCGCCGCGACCTCGGCCTCGACCCGCTCTGGCTGCCGATCTTCTTTCCCGTCGCGGCCTTCGCCGCCGCGCGCGCCCGGCCCGGCGCGGGCGATCTGTCGCCCCTGGAGTATCTCAGCGCCTACTACGGCGGCCTCTCCCAGCCCGACTACGGCCCCCTGTTCGCCCGCGCCCTCGCCATGGGCCGCGCCCTGGTGCTCTTCGACGGTCTCGACGAGGTGCGCGACGACCGCCAGGCGATCGTGCGCGCCCTCGAGGCCTTCGCCCGCGAGTGGGACGCCCCCGGCAATCGCTTTGTGGCCACATCGCGCATCGTCGGTTACCCGGAGGCGCCCCTCGACCCCGACCTGTTCGCCGTGGTCACTATCCAGCCCCTCTCCGACGACCTGATCCGCGCCTTTATCGAACGCTGGAGCCGGGCCTACGCCGCCATGGGCGCACCGTCGCTCTCCACCGACGGCGATCTGCTCCACGACCTGATGCGCGAGGCCGCCAGCGCCGAACTGGAGCGGCGCGTCGCCGCCCATAGCGCCGCGCTCGCCACGGCGGTGTTTTCGACCCCCCAGGTTACCGACCTGGCGCGCAATCCGCTCTTACTGACCATCCTGGCCCTGATCCACAACCAGGGCGCCCGTCTGCCCGATCGCCGGGCCGATCTCTACCGCCTCTGCGTCGAGGCCCTGGCCGAAACCTGGAACCGCACCCGTTCGTTGAGCGGCCGACCCATCGCCCTGCAACTCGGCGATGAGCAGATCGACGAGCGCTTCGTGGTCAATGTGCTCGGCCCGGTGGCCCTCTGGCTCCATGGCGAGCGCGCCGGCGGGCTGATCGAGCAGGACGAACTGGAGCGCCACATCGCCGCCACCCTCGCCCAGAGCGACGGCCTGCCCCGCCGGCGCGCGCGGCGTCTGGCCCGCGAGTTCATCGAGTTGATGCGGCGCGATACCGGGCTGCTCATCGAGCGCGGCTACCGCCGCTTCGCCTTCCTGCATCTGACCTTCGAGGAGTACCTGGCCGCCCGCGGGTTGCTGGAGTCGGTGGTGGTCGAGCGCCCCGATGACCTGCTGCAACGCTACGCCCTCGACCCGCGCTGGCACGAGGTGCTGCGTCTGGCCATCGCCTCGGCCTCTCAGCGCGAGGCGCAGCGCCTGCTGCTCACGTTGCTGGCAACCCCGGCCGGGGATGCGCAGCGCGGCCTGCCCGCCGTGCTTGCCGGCGAATGCCTCCTCGATGCCGGGCGCAATGCCGCCGGCGGGCGCGCCTGGGAAGCCGGCCTGGCGGCGCTGCTAGCCGTGGTTGCCGATCCCGCCGCGACGCTCACCATCCGCGTCGCCGCCGGCGGCGTGCTCGGGCGTCTCGGCGATCCGCGCCTGCTCGACCCGGCGACGGGGCGCGCCGTAGGCGCCGGCGGGGCGGCGACCCCCGATTACTGGTGCGACGTGCCCGCCGGCGCGTTCTGGCACGGCGACGAGGGCCAGCGGCGCGGGCGCCGCGCCGCCCTGAAACTGGTCGAACTGCCCTACGCCTTTCGCATCGCCCGCTACCCGGTGACCAACGCCGAGTTCGCCCGCTTCATCGCCGCCGGCGGCTATAGCGACCCGCGCTGGTGGAGCGCCACGGGCCGGGCCTTCCTGGGGCCGGACGGCCATCGCGCCCCGCCCGAGGAGCCTGGCGCACCCATCGCACAGCCTGGACTGTGGACGGTCGCCAGCTACAACGGCCCTTCGCAGCCGGTCGTGGGCGTCTCGTGGTACGAAGCAGCCGCCTTTTGCGCCTGGTTGAGCGCCGAGGGCCACGCCGCGGGCTGGCTCTACCCCGGCGAGGTGTTGCGCCTGCCCACGGCCCTGGAATGGGAACGGGCCGCGCGCCACCTCGACCAGCGCCTGTACCCCTGGGGCGACGATCCGCCCGACGCGGGCCGCGCCAACTTCGCCGCATGCGCCCTGCGCGCCCCCTCGCCGGTCGGCTGCTTTCCGGGCGGCGCGGCGGTCTGCGGGGCCCTCGATCTGGCCGGCAATGTCTGGGAGTGGACCTGCAGCCTGGCCGACGCCCTGGGAGAGCGCCGGCCGCGGGCCGATGTGGCCCTCCACGAAACCCCGGCGATCAAAGGCGGGGCCTTCAACTGGGAGGCCGAGGGGCTGCGCTGCGGCGCCTACAACCGTTTCCCGCCCATCCAGCGCTACAACCTGCTGGGCTTTCGTCTGGTCTGGGTTGCCGCCGAGGAGCGTGTATGAAGCCATCGCCTGTCCGCGCCGATCCACGGCTGATCTTCTTGCCCCGCCGCGACGGCGTCACCCTGCGCTGGGAAGCCGACGTGCTCGGCGCCCGCGCCAGTCGCATGGCGCCACCCTTCCCGCGTGACGACCTGGCCCTCGTGCTGCGCGCCCTCGACGCCCTGCAGGACCCGGCCTACCCCGTCGCCTGGAACGACGATCAGGAGCGACGCTTCGCCTTCGACGCGGCCGGGCGGGCCCGGCTGGCCGCCCTGGACCTCTGGGACGCGGCGGAGCGCGTCTCCACCGACGCGCCCCGGCGCGTGGGCCGCCGGCTCTTCCATGCCCTGACCGCCGATCCCGCTGGCGCCCGCGCCCTCGCCACGCTGCGCGATCACGCCACGGCCCTCGGCCACCCCCTGCGCCTGGAGTTGTGCTTCCCCCCCGACGCGACCGACCTGGCCGCCCTGCCCTGGGAGTTGCTCTGGGACGATGGGCCGCTGCCCCTGGCGCTGGCCCACGGCGGCGCCAGCAGCATCGCGCGGCGGCTGGATCTGCCGCAGGCCCTACCGCCGCGCCGCCGATCCAGCGGCCCGCTGCGCATTCTGGCCGTCTCGCCCCGGGCCGGCATCGGCCCCGAGTTGCGCCAGGTCGAACGGGCCGCCCGTCTGGACGCCTGGCAACCGCTGATCGCCGCCGGGCGCGCCACGGTGCAGGAAGTGGAGCCGGCCAGCCGCGCCGCGGTGGTGCAGGCCCTCGGCGCCGGCCCGCCGCCCGATATCGTGCATTTCTACGGCCACGGGCGCTACCTCGACGGCGAGGGCGCGCTGCTCCTCGACGACGGCCCCGGCACAGCCTGGACGCCCGCCGCGACCCTGGCGGCCCTCTTCGGCGGAGTCGCGCTGGTGGTGCTGCACGCCTGCCAGGGCGCCATGCTCGGCGCCAGCGGGCCCCTTGTCGCCGGAGTGGCCCAGGCCCTCTGCGCCAATGGTGTGCCCGCCGTGCTGGGGATGCAATTCAGCGTGCGCGCCAGCGCCGCCGGGCGCGCTGGCGCCCTGCTCTACCAGGCCCTCGCCGCCGGGCGCAGCCTGCAAGATGCCGTCGCCCTGGCCCGGCGCGCCCTGTTCGTCGAGGAAGGCGATCGCGTCTCGTGGTTCGTGCCGGCCCTCTACCTGCGCGACCGCGACGGCGGGCCCTTTTACGTCCGCCCGCCCGCCGCCGATCCCGCCGGGGAGTCGTCCCCACCTGCCGCCCGGCAGATGGTGCTGGCTCGCGACGGGCAGATCCGCGCCCTGCGCATTCAGGGCCGCGCCGGCTCGGCCCAGCGCGTCGTCGCCCTCGACGGCGGCCGGATCAGCGGCGTGTCTATGGAGGATCGATCGTAGGCGCCGGGGAAGGAGCGATGGGAGAAGCGGGTTTCCCCATCATCCTCCGGCAGGAAGGTTCGGGAGGGCCGCTCCGTCCCGAACCCGGCCGCTGGCCTTCAGGCAGGGGCGTGGGGAACCCCGGCTTCCCCCTCTCCCCCGCCAGGCAGGGGCGGGGCAGCCCCCCGTGCCCCCTCCAGGCGGGTATGGGGAAACCTGGTTTCCCCAGCTCTTCCTGCAGGCAGGGGCGCGGGGAACCCCGGCTTCCCCATCTCGCCCTCCGGCAGGAAGGTCGGGGAGGGCTGTTCCCTCCCGGAGGAAAACACCATTGTTGCGCGGCGAAGCCGCACACCGGAGGAACAAAACCAATGCGCATCGAATGGCTCGGCATGACCCGCCAGCACTACCAGCCCGGCGCCCTCGCCCGGGTGCGTATGGTGGTGATCCACGCCACCGCCGGGCGCGCCCCCGGCGACCTCAACTGGCTGCGTCAGGGCGGCGATGAACGCCGTCCCGTCTCGGTTCACTATTACATCGGTCGCGATGGGCGGGTTGTGCAACTGGTCAAAGAGGAAGACATCGCCTGGCACGCCGGAACGAGCGTCTGGGCCGTTGATGGGCGCGTTCTGCAGAATTGCAATCGTTTCTCGATCGGTATTGAGCTGGAAAACCTGAACACCGGGCGCGATCCCTATCCCGAGGCCCAGTACGCCGCCGCGCTAGAACTCACCCGCGATCTGGTGCGCCGCCACCACGTGCCCCGCGGCCAGCTCGTCCGTCACCTGGACATCGCGCCGGGGCGCAAGACCGATCCCGCCGGGTTCCCCTGGGAACGTTTCGTCAGCGAGGTCTACGCCGGCGCCGCCGGGGCCACCGATGACCCGCAGGCCCACCTGCGCGCCCTGATGCGCGATCTCGCCTACCGGGCCGCCGGCGCGGCGCTGCCCGCCGTATGGCCCCTGTACGACGCCGCCCGCGCCGCGAACCTCGGCATGCCCATCGCCAGTCGCAGCGGGCGTCCCCAGGCGGCCAGCCCCGCGACGGCCCAGGACGACCGCGACCGGGCGGTGCGTCTCCCCGGCCAGGCGCCGCTGATTGTCGAGGTATACGCCCGTGACTTGCTCTACGCGCCCCTGAGCGGCGACGAGCGCCCCCGGGCCGGCGCCATCCGCCGCTTGAGCGAGACGCCTCCCGGCCCGCTGCGCGAGGCCCTGGTCGAAGAGATGTTCCGCGCCGCCGATCCGGTCAATGGCTTCCGGCCCGACTGGGCCTTCCACCAGCGCTGGCAACTGCGCGCCGGCGACCTGGGGGCGCCCATCGGCCCCAACCACCGCATCGTGGTGGAGGGAAAACCCTTTGCCTGCCAGCACTTCGCTCTGGACAGCCTCTGCTCGCCGGTGGGGGCCTGGCGCACGATCTACCATCTGAGCGAACTGAGCAGCGGGGCCAGCAGCGCGCCCCGGCCCGCTGCCCTGCGCGCCGCCCTGCTCGACGACCTCTACCGCGCCCGCGCCGGGCGGCGCTACGACCCGGCGGCGCTCCTCACCCGGCAGGCCGAGACCCGCCGCCTGGGCGCGCCTCTGGCGCCGCCTGAAGTGGCGATGGTCGCGGGCCGCCCATACTTGCTGATGGCCTTTGCCCTCGATGTTCTGGCCTGCCCATTGCCGCGCCTCACCTGGCCCCTCGACCAGCCATTGCCCGCCGGGACGCTGGCGGTCGCCCTCAGCGACGCCCCGGCGCTCCTGGGCGCGCCCGTCCCCCAATGGACGGAGCGCCTGCTGGGCGCGGCCGCGGCGCCCGCGCTGTACGATCTGCTCCTTGAGGCGCCCCGGGGCCACGATCGCCCGGCGCCTGACACCCTGCTCATCAGCGCGGCGCCCGGCCCTGCCGCCACCGATCTGCGCGTGGAGGCCGACAACGCCCACTGGCACTACTACGTCACCACCTCCGGCGCGATCTACCGCCTCGGTGACGAACGCGGCGGCGGCGCCGGGGCGCCGGGCGGACGCGCCGTGCTCATCGCCGTCGAAGGGGGCGCCGCCGCCGCCGGCGCGGCCCAGCGCGCCGCCCTCGCCTGGCTGGTGCGCGCCCTGGCGAACGCCTGGCGGATCGCTCCGCAGCAGATTATCGCCGGCGGCGATGGGGCATCGCCCGGCACGGGCGCGCCCCGGATCGACGCAGAACGACATCTCTCGCCCGCACAGGCGGGCTTCGCCCTGTAGAGCCGGGGGCTAATGGTTTTTAAGCTTTATATTTGGGTAGACGCCCATACCGTCGGCGTCAACGCCTCGGCTATGGACTGCGAAGGCCGCGCCTTCGCAGCCGCATCCAGCCCGCGCAGTGAGCAATTACTCTGCTACACATTGTCCTTTGGAGCGGGGTGTGGGGAAACCAGGTTTCCCCACACCCCGCCCGCGGGAGGGTTTGGGAGAGCGCAGCCCTCCCAGGAACAACCGTATGTTCACCCATCGGTGCGCGACGCAGCCGCATGGACGGCGCTCGTCCGCGCCAGCGGGCTGCGCATGCCATAGCCGGGGGCTGATGGTCTTTGAATACATACTCCGCTCTCGCCCGCGCAGGCGGGCTTCGCATCCCCTAGCCGAGGGCTTTAGCCCCACGGCCAGCCCGGCATAGCGGATGAATTTCTCAAAGACCATCAGCCCCACGGCCAGCCCGGCATA
>DAOTYR010000401.1:0-1886 GCA_034434655.1 Chloroflexaceae bacterium | reverse complement strand
TGAGGGGGGCATAGTCGGTTGTCGCTGCGGGGATCTGATTCATTGGACGGCTACGATTATCTGGCGGAGGTTGATTACCTAATTTTAACTCATTCTTTTTACCGCGTCTATATGAGTAAATCCTGAAATCCGACAATATTTCCATCTGGAGTTGCGGGGAGGCTGCGCCTCCCTGCAACCTTCCAAAAAGGTAACGCAGGTGGTGGGTGCCACGCAACGCGCTGCGCCATCGGGGTTACGGGGACCGGCGAACGGGACCCTCACGCGCGCCGGCGATCCGCGCGCGCCGCGTGCGGTGGCACGCCCCCCTCCCAGCCTCCCCCCATTTAGGGGCGGACAGAACACATGAGCGTCGAGGGGCTTTATGGCGTTGGGATGCGCTGGTTGGCCCTCACCCCCTGACCCTCTCCCGCGCGCGGGAGAGGGGCGACCAGAGCCGTGCGCTGGGGCGTCCCAATGCGGTAGAAGCAGCATTGGCTTGGATGTTCTGTCCGCCCCTAAACCTCCCCCCGCCGACGGGAGGTGCCCACGTCCCTTCCCCAACGGGGGGAGAGTTAGGGTGGGGGCGAAGAGTTTGTGGGCAAGGTATTGCATTTAAGGGCGCTAACTGCGCGGGCGGGCGTGGAGGAGGTGAATCAAGGCCACCACCGGCGCGCTGGCCAGGATGAGCCACCAGGCAGGCGAGAAGACCAGAATCACGGCGAAGGGCTCCATCAAGAGCAGAATCACCAGCAGCGCCTGCGCGGCGACCACGGGCGCAACCAGAAACCAGTACACCGTGATCCGGGTGCGCTCGCATACCACTCGTGTGGCGGCGGCAGCGCCGACGATGATCAGGCAGAGCGCCACGAAGGCCCCACCACCGATCAGTACCGGCATAGCCATCATCATGGTAATGGAGCGGCTCACAATGGCAAAGTTCAGCAGCCAGAACCCGACCATATCAATGCCAAGCCAGGCTACCAGCCCCCAGGGCTTGATCTGCCCCTCACGGTCCGCGTACCAATCCATGGATAGTCTCCTCCCACCCGGCAGGCTGCCTGGCGTCTCACCAGCCATCCATGCGGCTGCGCCGCACACCGATGGGATGAACATCCTTCCTGGGAGGGCTGCACCCTTCCAGACCCTCCCACCGGGTGGGGGGATGGGGAAACCCGGTTTCCCAATACCCGCGCTTGAGGGCGCAGCCCTCCCTAACCCTCCTGCGGGCGGGGGTATGGGGGAACCTGGTTCCCCCATGTTCACGTCAGGGGAGGCGTGCGATCAGTTCCGGCAGGTCGTCATAGTCATACGGTGGGCGGCGGCGCAGAGCCAACACCCAGACCCACTGTTCTTCATCACAGACCGCATAGACAATCCGCCAGCGCTCCATCCTGATCCGACGGAGTTCGACACCTTCGCGGAGATCAAGGCCCGTGGTATGCATAGCCGTGCTCTCGGACGCGGAGCAACTGCGAGGTTCGCAATGGCCCGCCGCACGCGCTGGCGGACGTTGCCTGGCAATTCGGTGCGGGCTGTATGGACTTCGGGTTCGAGGAAGACGGTGTAGCTCACGCCCAGTCCCTGGACACATCATCCCAACGCAAGGCTCCCGTTGCGGTCGGCCCCGCTGCGATCCGCTGCTGGAGTGCTCGTACCAATGCCTGATCTTCCATATCCTCCAGGGCATCAAGGATCTGCCGCCAGAGGTCGGGGGTTAACACGACCGCTGTCGTCTTGCCGTGCTGATCCAGCGTAAACTGGACGTTCCGCGCGATGTCGTCAACTGTCGTGGCCTCACAACCTTGCTGCTGGGTTGACCGATGCTGATGGTGTGAGACATCTGGCTCGACCGCCAGTTCTTGAACGATCTGCGCCACGAGACGCGCCCGGGTTGGGCGGTCGAG
>DAOTYR010000400.1:0-2901 GCA_034434655.1 Chloroflexaceae bacterium | reverse complement strand
ACCGTGGCTTTCCCGATGTGGGCGCAACCTGACGTGAAAATGGGGGAACCAGGTTCCCCCATACCCCCGTTGTCATTGGGCGGTGTGCCGCCTGGCGGCATGGACGGCTGACGTGAACATAGCCCCTCGGAGGAGGGGGATGGGGAAACCGGGTTTCCCCATCCCTCAGCGGACGCGGGCCGGAGGCCCGCGCACCCAGGCCCCGCCCCCCGGGAGGGTTTGGGCGGGCGCAGCCCGCGCGCAGGGGATGGGGAAACCTGGTTTCTTCATCCCTCCACGTAGAAGGATCACTGCCATGTTCGTTCCGGAATCCGCAGGGCCGATTCGGGTCGCCATTGCCTGCCAGGGCGGCGGAAGCCACACTGCCTTTACCGCCGGGGTGCTCAAGCCGCTGCTGCGCGCCGAGGAGGCCGGGAGGTACAAGATCGTCGGGTTGAGCGGCACCTCCGGCGGGGCGATCTGCGCCGCCCTGGCCTGGTACGGTCTTATGCGGCAAGCCCGGGGCGAGTGGGATCGCGATCAGGTGATCGCCATCCTCGAGGACTTCTGGCGCGACAACATGGCCCGGTCCCTATGGGAGCAGATCTGGAACGCCTGGACCGTTAGCCTGATTCGCTTGCATGCCTCGGGCAGGTTGCCGGAATTGAAGACCAGCCCCTACCGGCCCGAGGTGGCCGTTGCGACCGAGCTGGCCAGACGCCTGGCCCCGCGCCAGGAGTTCTTCGACCTGCGCCTGCTGCTCGAAAAGTACCTCGAGCTCGATGCGGTTCCCCAGCCGGTGATCGAGCCGCGCCTGCTGATCGGCGCCGTGGCGGTGCTCTCGGGGCGCTTCAAGGCCTTCGACTCGATGGCCGCCGAGATCTCAATCGACTCGATCCTCGCCTCCACCACCCTGCCGACCCTCTTCCAGGGCATCCGCATTGGCGATGAGGTGTACTGGGACGGACTGTTTTCCCAGAACCCGCCTATCCGCGAGTTCCTGACCAGGATCGATGTGAGCCTCAAGCCCGACGAGATCTGGATCATCCGCATTAACCGCCAGGAGATTGACGAGGAACCCACCAGCGTAGAGGAGATCGAGGACCGCCGGAATGCCCTCGCCGGCAATCTCTCGCTCAACCACGAAATTGACGTGATCAACAAGATCAATAGCTGGCTGGGCGATAGCGTGGTGCGCAGCAAACTGACGCAGTTGAAGCCGGTGGCCATCCACTCGATCTGGATGAGCGCCGAGTTGATGCGAAAACTGACTTTCGTCTCGAAGATGAACCGTGATCCCGCGTTTCTCACCGAGTTGATCGCCGATGGCGAGATGCAGGGCGAGGCTTTCCTGGTGCAGCGCGAATCCGCGGGATGGTAGGAGGGCGCGAAGGTGCGGAGGCGTTGGTATTACGCATCCCGCTGTTCCGGCTCATACCGGACGCCATAGATAGCGTTCAGGCCGCGGGCCGTTTGCGCGAACAACTCGATCAACTCCGGAGGCTCCAGCACAACGCAGCCATCGCCGTAGCGCAGGAGGATCTGCCGCGTTTGCCAGAGGTTGGTGACCACGGCGGTGACAGTGGCGCTGCCGTCGGCATGGTAGGCGATCCGGGTGTCGGGAAAGTAACTGGCAACATCGCGGCGGCGAGCGATCTGCGGCGCCAGCGTGTACCGGATGTGGTAACGGGGCGTGGGAATACGCTCCGGCGGCAGGACGGCGGGCAGGATCTCCACCGTCCCCGGCACGATCCGGTCGAGGCGGTAGTCAATGGCAGCGTGGATCGTCTCGCCGCCGCGAGGGGTTACCTCGAGCAGGGTGGCATCCAGGTACCCGTGGCCCTCGGGGCGAAACACGACGCCATAGGGCGCAACGCGGTGGCGGCGGGGCGTGTCGTGATCGAAGGTGCTCAGGTAGTCGAAGGCCAGTTCGCGGCGCTGCTCACAGGCGCGCTTGACGAGATCGAGCACCCGCGGGTCAATCGGCCGCGCGCCGGCGCCTACGGGCAGGCGCAGGGCCGGGCGCTGGCGACGCAACTGTGCCTGCCGCGCCGGCGGGAGCAGCAGTTGCACCCGTTCCAGCAGCGCCCGCACGTGGGCATGGTCAGGTAGTCCGCTTCCAGAGGGAAAGCTGGCATCGAGGAAGGCCAGGGCCTCCATGCAGGTGTCGGGTAGATCGAGCAGGGCCAGTTCACCCAGATCGTCGAGCACATACTGGCGCGCGCGGCGATCGTAACGGATCTGGCAGCCGTACTCCCCCTTCAGCGCGTCGAAGTCATGCTTGAGCGCCGCCGCTACCGCCGCCGGGTAGCCCTGCTCTCCCAGTTCCTCGTTGACCCGCGCCACCAGTTCGGCGCTGGTAGCCGGGCCGCGCAGCAGCGTGCGCACCAGCAGCAAGCGCCGCCGGAAGGTCAGCCAGGAACTGCGCTTGGTGCCGCCGGTGGGATGACTCATGGTCCTGGGTTGAGATCATCACGTCGCAGACGAGTATAAACCCCCCAAAGTATAGCATACGCCTCGAACGAACTGCACGCCAGGCCCAGCGCCGGGGCGGCGCTGATGATCAGGCGTTCCAGCGTGGCCGCGTCAAGCCCCCAGCCGTAGCCCTGATTGGCCGCCTGGGCCAGGGGCAGCCATCCCTCCAGCAGGCGCTGGCGCTGGCCCGCATCCTCGATCAGGTCATTCACGGACGTTCTTTCCATTGGGAGACGTTGGTGTTAGCGCGAATAGCCCGCCTCCCTCCCCGGTGGGGGAGGGTCAGGGAGGGGGCGGGTGCGGCACGAGACGGTACCCTACCGCACAGCCCTTCTGAGACCATGGTCTTACGACCAGTGTACGCGGGAGCGCGGGCGCAAATGCGCGTGGGAAGCGAAGGGCCAGGATGCTACCATTTTAGATTTTAGATTGCAGATTGTAGATTGC
>DAOTYR010000399.1:0-4504 GCA_034434655.1 Chloroflexaceae bacterium | reverse complement strand
TGTCGGGGGGGCGGGCCTGGGGGCGCAGGCCGACAGGAGCATGAGCAGAACCAGCGACAGCAGGGCGAGGGCGCGTGAGGGCTGCATTGAACACCTCCTGACCGATACAAACACAGGTGAGAAAGTCATCCGCTCTCCCCCCCGCCGGGGGCGAGCGCCGTCCATGCGGCTGCGCCGCCCACCGAGGGGAGCAACATACGGTTCTTCCCGGAAGGGCGCAGCCCTCCCGGACCGTACCTGTTCACACCCGGGGCACTCCACGAGCCTGGGAGCGCGGGCGTCCCGACCTCGTCGCGTCTCCGCGGGCAAGATGCCCGCGCTCCCGGGGGCGGTGCGCCTCCCAGCCTTCCCCCTCCGTGGGGGGAGGCGCGCGGTTTCCTCCCCCGGCTCGTGAGGCCACGCAGGTAGGCTTCGCATAAACATCGTCCCCTGGAGAGGGGCATGGGGAAACCGGGTTTCTGCACACCCCCGCCCGCGACAGGGTGTGGTAGGATTGCGCCCTCCCAGGAACCACCTTTTCCATCCCGTGGGGGCGTGGGGAAACTGGGTTTCTGCACACCCCCGCCCGCGACAAGGTGTGGGCGGGCGCGGCCCGCCCAGGAAGAACCTGATGTTCATCCCGTCGGGGACCGGGGCGCCGCGCGAGGCGTTACGTCGCACCCCAGGCCACGCCTCGGCCCGCCGGGGCAAATAATGGTATACTGCCTGCGGAACAGCAACACCGCGCCGATTGGTCCGCCCTGGAACCGCAGAATGTCTGATCAGGCAAAGATCCGCAATTTTTGTATCATCGCCCACGTCGATCACGGCAAGACCACGCTCTCCGACCGCCTGCTGGAGATGACGAGCACGATCAGCGAGCGTGAACGCCGCGAGCAGCACCTCGACTCGATGGATCTCGAGCGCGAGCGGGGCATTACCATTAAGCTCAAAGCGGTGCGTATGCACTACCGCGCCGCCGACGGCGAGGTGTACATGCTCAACCTGATCGACACGCCCGGCCACGTGGACTTTAGCTACGAGGTCGGGCGCTCGCTCGCCGCGTGCGAGGGCGCGCTGCTGGTGGTTGACGCGGCCCAGGGGATCGAGGCGCAGACCCTCGCCAATGTCTACCTGGCCCTGGAGAACGATCTGACGATCATCCCGGTGATCAACAAAATCGATCTGCCCGGCGCGCACCCCGATGAAGTGGCCGCGGAGATCGAGAAGGTGATCGGCATTCCCGCCGAGGAGGCGATCATGGCCTCGGCCAAGGAGGGCATCGGCGTGCCGGAGATCCTCGAGGCGATCGTCCGGCGCATTCCGCCGCCCCACGGCCAGGCTGGGCGCCCCACCCGCGCGCTGATCTTCGACTCGCACTACGATCCCTACAAGGGCGTGATCGCTGCCGTGCGCGTGGTTGATGGCGCTATCCCCTCCGGCGCGCGGGTGCAGTTCATGGGCACTGGCGCCAGGACGGAGACCCTCGAGATCGGCGCCTTTCGCCCCGCTATGCAACCCTTGCCTGCGCTCAATACCGGCGAGGTGGGCTACATCGCCACCGGGCTGAAGACGGTCGCCGATTGCCAGGTGGGCGATACGGTGACCCTGGCCGAGCAGCCCGCCGAGACGCCGTTGCCCGGCTACCGCCCGGCCAAGCCCATGGTCTTCGCCGGTCTCTACCCGGTTGATAGCAACGCCTACCCCGAACTGCGCGACGCGCTTGAGAAGCTCAAGCTCAACGACGCGGCCCTGTCCTTCCAGCCCGAGAGCTCGGCGGCGCTCGGGTTCGGGTTCCGCGCCGGCTTCCTCGGCCTCCTGCATATGGAGATCGTGCGCGAGCGGCTGGAACGTGAGTACAACCTCGATCTGCTGATCACTGCCCCCAGTGTGGAGTACCAGGTGCTGCGCACCGACGGCGAGATTGTCACCGTCTCCAACCCCTCGGAGATGCCCGAGGTCAGCAAGATCGCCGCGATCGAGGAGCCGATTGTGCAGATCAGCATTATCGCGCCCGCGCGCTACATCGGCGTGATGATGGAACTGGTGACCACCCGGCGCGGCGTCTTCGAGACGATGGAGTACCTCGATCCGACCCGCGTGCTCCTGAAGTACCGTATGCCCCTCGCCGAGATCGTGATTGATTTCTACGACCGGCTCAAGAGCAGCACCCAGGGCTATGCCTCGCTCGATTATACCCTCGCCGGCTACCAGGAGGCCGATCTGGTCAAGCTCGATGTGCTGGTCAACCAGCAGCCGGTTGACGCCCTCTCGCTGATCGTGCATCGCGACTTCGCCTACCAGCGCGGGCGCGATCTGGTGGAGCGCCTGCGGCAGCTCATCCCGCGCCAGATGTTCGAGGTGCCCATCCAGGCCGCCATTGGCAGCAAGGTGATCGCCCGCGAGACGGTGCGCGCTCTGCGCAAGGACGTGCTTGCCAAGTGCTACGGCGGCGATGTGACGCGCAAGCGCAAGTTGCTCGAAAAGCAAAAAGAGGGCAAAAAGCGCATGAAGATGGTCGGCAACGTCGAGATCCCCCAGGAGGCGTTCATGGCCATTCTGTCGCTCAATGAGAATGGGAACGCGGATCGCTAACGTGAGCATAGGCTCTCGAAGAGGGGCATGGGGAAACCCGGTTTCCCTATGCCCCCACCCGCGGGAGGGTCTGGGAGGGCTTCGCCCTCCCAGAAACAACCTTCTTTTCATTGCGGCGTTGTGCGGCGAAGCCGCATGGATGGCTGAGGTAAACATGGGGGAACCAGGTTCCCCCATCCCCCCGCCCGCAGGAGGGTTGGGGAGGGCGCAGCCCTCAAGCGGGGGGTAGGGGGAAACGAGGTTTCCCTCTACCCCCGCCCGCGGGAGGGTTGGGGAGGGCGTAGCCCTCGGAGCGGGATATGGGGAAACCCGGTTTCCCCACCCCACTCCAGGCAGTGGTGGCATGTCACAGCCCTCCTGTTCAAGAACTTGCCGCTTGCACCACGAACGAACAACTATGCAAACCACAGGCCATCCTCCTCGCACGCTCCTCTGGCTCTGCGCCGGTCTGCTGCTGCTCACCCTGGCGGGATGCGCCAGCACCCGGAACGGCCAGCAACTCGCGCCGGCCGATAGCCCGGTGATCGTGCGCTTCGGCGGGCAGACGTACACCATCGCCGATTTCGAGCAACGTTTGCAGCGCGACATTGGCCCCGGCGTCGCCGATCTGGTCGCTCAGGGGCAGACCCGCGAGCAGATCGAGCAACTGGCCAATGAGGCCAATATTCGCGTCACGATCTTTGATCGCATGATCCAGGATCTGCTGCTGCTCGACTACGCCCGGCGCAACGGCATCGGCGCCGACCCGGCCGCGGTGGACGCCGCGGTGCTGCCGGCGTTCTCCCCCGGTGTTGATGGGCCGCTGGCGCCGATGGTGGCCCAACGCGAGCAGGCGGCGCGCGAACAGCTCGTGTTCGAGGTGATCGCCCGCAACACCCGCGTCGATATGGTGAAGGCGCGCCACATCCTCGTGGCCGACGAGAATGCCGCAAAGCAGGTGCTGGCCGATCTGGCCGTCGGCGCTGATTTCGCCACCCTCGCCCGTGAACGCTCGCAGGACACCGCTTCGGCCACCAGGGGCGGCGAGCTGGGCTGGTCGCCGCGTGGCCAGTTCGTGCCCGAGTTCGAGGAGGTGGCTTTCTCCGCCCCGCTCAATACGCCGACCAGTGTGCAGAGCCAGTTCGGCTGGCACGTCATCGAGGTCCTGGCGCGCGAAGAGAACCGGCCCTTCGAGAGTTTTGAACAACTGCGAACCAGTAGCAACGCCCAGGCGTTCTACGAGCAGAGTTTTATGCCATGGTACGAGGAGTTGCGGCGCCAGGCCGAGGACAGCGGGTTGCTGGAGATCGCCCCGGGCTTCGATCCGAATAGTGTGTCCCTGCCGTTCCCGGCTGAGGACGGGGCGCGCTAATAGCCTATCCAGGTAACCAGCCTGGTACGTGTTCACATGTCTCCTGGGAGCGCGGGCAGCTTGCCCGCGAAGACGCCACGCGGGCGGGACGCCCGCGCTCCTCAGCGCGCGCGTTGCGCCAGATTTGAAGAGCCGTCCATGCGGCTGCGCCGCACACGAACAGGATGAATATAGGTTCTTCCTGGGAGGGCGAAGCCCTCCCAGACCCTCCCACCGGGTGGGGTCTGGGGAAACCCGGTTTCCCCAGACCCCTGCGCAAGGGCTGCGTCCTCACCTTCCCGGAGGCGGGGGCGTGGGGAAACCCGGTTGCCTCACCCCCTCGCCGAGGGACTATGTTCACGGACGTATCAGGCTGCGCCATGGCGCGCGCCCGCCGCGGGCGAAAGGGGAAGCGGGGGGGAACGGCGCCTCCCTGCGTGCCTCCAGGGGACGGTAACGCAGGTGAGTTGCCTCAGCGCGCGGCATTGAAGACGTACACGTGCACCGCCATCGGTTGCAGCGAGCCCTGCAAGCGGCCGGCATTGAAGGTCATCCCTGCGGGGCGCTGGTCAAAGACCGGCTTTGCCGCCCCTGACACCG
>DAOTYR010000398.1:0-3229 GCA_034434655.1 Chloroflexaceae bacterium | reverse complement strand
TGCGCCCTCCCAGACCCTCCCGCGGGTGGGGACATGGGGAAACCCGGTTTCCCCATGCCCCTCTTCGAGAGCCTATGTTCACGTTAGCCGTCCATGCGGCTCGCGCCGCACCCCGACGGGACGAAAAAAGGTTGTGCCTGGGAGGGCTTTGCCCTCCCACACCCTCCCGCGGGCGGGGGCCTGGGTGCGCGGGCCTCCGGCCCGCGTCCGCTGAGGTATGGGGAAACCCGGTTTCCCCACCCCCCTCGCCGAGGGCTTATTTTCACGTTAGCCATCCATGCGGCTCGCGCCGCACCCCGACGGGATGAACATACTTCTTGGGAGGGCTACGCCCTCCCAAACCCTCCCACCGGGTGGAGGGATAGCGTCACCACCGTCTCAACATGGGGCGTCTGCGGAAAGAGGTCAAGCGGCTGCACCTGCTCAAGGCGATAGCCGGCGGCCAGGAGCGGGGCCAGGTCGCGCCCGAGGATGCCGGGATGGCAGGAGATGTAGACCACGCGCGGCGGCGCCAGGCGCGCCAGGGCCTCCAGCACCGTGGGATGGCAACCTCGGCGGGGCGGGTCGAGCAGCACGCCATCGAAGGGACCAGCAAGGCCGGGGAGGACGCGCTCGACCGCGCCCTGAACGAACCGAACGTTCCTGATGTCGTTGAGGGCGGCGCTGCGCTCGCCGTCGGCCACGGCGGCCGCGTGCTCCTCCACCGCGATCACCTCGGCCCCGGCGGCAGCCAGGGGCAGGGCGAAGGCCCCGGCGCCGGCGTAGAGGTCAAGCAGGCGCATGCCGGGGGCCGGGCGAAGGGCCGCGCGGGCCAGGTCAAGCATGCGCCCGGCCTGCGGCAGGTTGACCTGAAAGAAGGTGGTTGGCGCCAGTTCGAAGAGCGTATCCTGCAGTTCTTCCAGGAGACTGGCAACCCCCGAGGCCGCGCCGCGCCAGTCGCGGCCCTCAACCGCCACGCCGGCCAGGGCAGGCACGTGGGCGCGCCAGGCCTCGGCGAGCAGCAGCAGATCCAGCGCGGGAACATCGCGCGTGGGGCGCAACACCCCCAGGACATAGCCAAAGGCCACGCTGGCCCGCAGCGTCACCCCGGTGAGCACGCCGGAGGGCAGAATGGCGCGCAGACCCGCCAGGGCCTCGTTGAGCGCCGGCAACAGCAGCGGATCCTCCGGCAGATCGGCCACCATGCGGGTGCCAGCGACGTGATAGCCAATCTGGCGATCCTCCACGTGCAGGTGGGCGCTATTGCGGTAGCCCCAGGGACGCGGGGCGGCGATCACCGGGGCCACCGGCGGATCGGACGCCCCGGCAAGCTTGACCAGTTGCTCGCGCACGATCGTCGCCTTGAGGCGCAGTTGCGCCGGGTAGGCGATATGCTGCCACGGCGCGTGATCACCGTCGCTCAGGCGCGGGGCGACCCGTTCGGGCGAAGGCTCGAGCACCGCGTCCACCTGGCCGCGGGCATAACTCGGATGGCGCTCGTACAACCGCACCCGCACCCGTTCCCCCGGCAGGCCGCCCCGGGCGAAGACCACCAGACCATCGTGGCGACCCACCCCGTCGCCACCCTGGGCCACCGAATCGACCACTAGTTCAAGCGTCTCATCACCGGCCATCGTTGTTGCTCCTGTCGATCCGGCATCCCTGGGAAGGCTGCAGCGTTCTACCCCTCTCCGGCACGGGCCGGGGGAAACCCGGGTGCCCCTCTTCTCAGCGCAACTCGAAGACCTCCTTCTCGACCAGTTCGATCTGCACCGGGTACGTGCCGGTAAAACAGCCCTTGCAGAACTCGCCGGGGGCCTGGCGGGTGGAGCGGATGAGGCCCTCCAGGCTGAGGTAGGCCAGACTATCGGCCCCTAGATGGGCGCAGATTTCGGGGATGCTCATACGGTGGGCGATGAGTTCAGGGTAAGTGGCCATATCCACGCCGAGGAAACATGGGTGGCGGATAGGCGGCGAGGAGACCCGGATATGGACCTCGCGGGCGCCGGCTTCACGAAGCAGGCGCACAATCGGGCCGCTAGTGTTGCCGCGCACGATACTATCATCAACCAGCACCACCCGCTTGCCGACCAGGTTGTCGGGCAAGGCGTTGAACTTCAGGTTTATGCCTACTTTTCGCACATGATCATCGGGCTGAATAAATGTTCGCCCAATGTAGCGATTTTTGATCAGCCCCTCGGAGTACGGAATACCCGACTCCTGGGCATAACCGATCGCGGCGGGGGTCGCGCTATCGGGCACTGCGATGACCACATCGGCGTCGGCGGGGGCCTCGCGGGCCAGCTCGCGGCCCTGCGCAACGCGCACGGCGTGCAGGGCCGTTCCATGGAGCACGCTATCCGGGCGGGCGAAGTAGATGTACTCGAAGAGACACTCCGCCCGGTGCGGGGCGGGCATCAGCGCCACGGTGCGGGGGCCATCCTCGGTCATGGCCACAATCTCGCCGGGTTCGACCTCGCGCACGAACTCGGCCCCGATAGGCCCAAACGCGCAACTCTCCGAGGCCGTCACCCAGCCCCGCTCGCCCAGGCGCCCCAGGCAGAGGGGGTGCAACCCCAGCGGATCGCGCACGGCGTAGAGCGTCTCGCGGGTAAGCACGGTCAGACAGTAGGCGCCCTGCGCGCGGACCATGAACACGCGCAGTTTTTCCTCCCAGGTGCGGCCCTCACCCCCGGCAAGCATCTGCGTAATCACCTCGGAGTCGCTGCTGCTGGTGAGACCGACGCCGCGGTTGAGCAACTCGCGGCGCAGGGCGGCGGCATTGGTCAGATTGCCGTTATGGCCCACGGCCAGCGGGCCGAGGGCGCTCTCGACCACAAAGGGCTGCGCGTTCTCGAGGCGCGAGGAGCCGGTCGTCGAGTAGCGGGTATGGCCGATCGCCATAAAGCCGGTGAGCGGGCGCAGTTTCTCCTCGTTGAAGACCTGGGCCACCAGGCCCATCTCCTTGTGGTAGCGGATGGCGCGCCCGTTGGATACGGCGATCCCCGCGCTCTCCTGCCCGCGATGCTGCAAGGCATACAGGCCGAAAAAGGTCAGCCGCGCGACATCGGCATCGGGATGCACGATGCCAAAAATGCCGCACTCGTGACCGGGTTTATCATCAGACTGGTCAGTCTCAGACGGTTCAGAACCCAGACGGGCAGCAGCGGTCATGGTTCCATGTTCCTCCACGGGCGAACGGGCCCGTTGGCGCCGGTACGATCCAGGAAGCTCTCGATGCGGGCGCGCG
>DAOTYR010000397.1:0-2607 GCA_034434655.1 Chloroflexaceae bacterium | reverse complement strand
GCTACACCGCCCCGCATCCCACCCGCTGCCGGAGGCCGACCCTGTGCGATCCCTGAAATATCACCGCCCCGCTTGACAAAGATTGCCTGGCGGACTACCCTATGGTGGAAGGTGATCAATCTTCTGCTCATCGCTTAATGGTGAGAATCTGGTGTCTTCTACCGCAGATCTTCGAAGATCTCTCATCAGCCGTCCATGTGGCTGCGCCCTCCACGAACAGGATGAACATAGGTTCTTCTTGGGACTGCTACGCCCTCCCAGACCCTCCCGCGGGCAGGGGGATGGGGAAACACCGGTTTCCCCATCCCCCTGCTTGAGAGCCAGGCCCTCCCGCGGGCGGGGGCGTGAGGGAGTACCGGGATGCGGTAGGTAGATCAGGCGGCCAGGCCCTCCCGCGGGCGGGGGCGCGGGGAAACCCGGTTTCCCCATCCCCCTGCTCAAGCAGCCTATGTTCACGTTAGCACCCTGCGCGGTAGAGGGGAACCAGGTTGCTCCACATCCCTCCAGGTAAGGCCGAAGTATTGCCACAGCCAGGGCTTCGACCTTACCGGGCGAAGGCTGACCCATCAGCCTGGCTCGGACGCAGGAGTAGTGTACTATTCGACACGGAGGAATCCGCCGATGACATCACTGGATCTCGCGAAGTGCATGCGTAGCGTTGATCTTGAGCGGGGCGTCGTGCCGATCTCGAAGGCCGCTTCATCACTCGCGGCGCTCATCAAGCGATCGCAGGCCAACCATCAGCCGATCGTCGTGACCCAGAAGGGATATCCAACCGGGGTGATCATTGACATCGAGGTCTTTACCGCCATCCGCCAGTTTATTGAGGAGCACACCAGGGAAGCCGAGAGTGCGCCCGAAGGAGCTTGATGGGCGAGAGGCCGGGAAGTATGCGCGCGGGACTGGCCTTTGTCGGTCTGGCAGCGTTGATCTGGGGCACGATTGGCGTAGCGGTAAGCCTGTTGTATGCGCTGGCCGCGACCAATCCGTTTTCGATAGGCTTTTTGCGGCTGCTCATTGCCGCCCCGGCCCTGTTGCTGGCGAGCCGCCTGATGGTGGGACCAGCGCTCTGGCGCGTGCAGCGGCCCCATCTCCTGGTGATGGGGTTGATCGGCGCAGCGTTTGCCGGCTACCAGTTATGCTACTTCGCGGCGATCCCCCGCCTGGGGGTAGCCGCGGCTGTGATGATCAATATTTGTAGCGCGCCGATCTTTACCGCTCTCCTGGCGGGGTTCTTTCTGCGCGAGCGATTCTACTGGCTCACGGGCGTGGCCCTGGTCGGGGCCATTGGCGGCACGGCGCTGCTCGTGGGCGGCGCGCCTACATCCGGCGGCCCCACGCTCTGGATCGGCGCGGCCCTGGCCCTCGGCGCCGGGTTCTGCTACAGCCTGGTGGTGCTGGGCAGCCGGGTGGTCGCTCCGCATTACCATCCGTTACAGCCAATAACCATGGCCTTCACCCTGGGCGCGGTCGTGTTGCTGCCGCCGGCCCTTGCCAGCGGCCTGGTCGTGGGGTATCCTCCCGCGGGATGGGCGCTGTTGTTCTACCTGGGCCTGGCGCCGACGGCCTTCGCCTACGTGCTGTACCTGCGCGGGTTGCGCACCGTGCCGGCCACAGCGGCCGCGATTGTCAGCCTGCTCGAACCACTTGGTTCGACCATGCTTGCCGTGCTGCTGCTTGGCGAACGACTCGGGCCGGGCGGCATCGCCGGGGCGGCCCTGCTTCTCGCCAGCATGGCCCTGCTGTATGTGGGACAGGGAGGAATGCGCCCGTCGGAGAGCGCCACGACGGGCCTGACGTGAGCATAGGCCGTTCACGCAAGGGTCTGGGAGGGCGCAGCCCTCCCAGGAACAACCTTGTGTTCATCACGTCGGGTTGCGGCGCAGCCGCATGGACATCTAACGTGAACATACGCCCTCGGCGAGGGGGATGGGGAAACCGGGTTTCCCCATTCCCCCACCCGCGGGAGGGTTTGGGAGGGCGCAGCCCTCCCAAGAACAACCTTATGTTCATTGCGGCTTTGTGCGGCGCAGCCGCATGGACGGCTGACGTGAAAATAGGCTGACGTGAAAATGGGCTCTCGAAGAGGGGCATGGGGAAACCGGGTTTCCCCATACCTCAGCAGACGCGGGCCGGAGGCCCGCGCACCCAGGCCCCGGCCCCTGGGAGGGTTTGGGAGGCCGCAGCCCTCCCAAGAATAACCTTATTTTCATTACGGCGTTGTGCGGCGTAGCCGCATGCACGGCTGGCGTGAAAGCGTCAAGCGCCAGCGACCGCCGCGCGGGAGGGGCGGGTCCAGACGGGGGTTTTTCCCTGCAGCGCGGCAACGATCTCGGCGCCCAGCATGGCCGCCTCGCGGAGCCGGGGCGGGCTGATCCAGTCTACTGTATCGGCGCGGGTGTGCTCCGGCGTCTGGCGGGCAACGTTCGAGAAGGCCACGCCGGGCACGCCGCGCAGCGCGAAGAAGCCGTGGGCGCTCTCCATCCATGGCGCCACCCACACCACGCCGGGGTAGCGGCGGATCAGGCGCTCCAGCGCCTCCGCAAAGGCCGTTGAGCCTTCAAGGAGCGTGATACTGTTGGGCGCCAGCCATTGCCCGACGCTGTC
>DAOTYR010000396.1:0-7890 GCA_034434655.1 Chloroflexaceae bacterium | reverse complement strand
CCGTGAGGTCTCTGCATTTCCCCTCTCCAGTATGGTATAGTAAGCAACACGGCGTACCAGCCCGTTGGCGCGGCGAATGTCTGCGAGAAGCGGGCATTGCTCCGTTAGTGTTCTGTGGAAACGTGATCAAAGCGAGGCCAGCGTGTCGCCAACGGTGATGATTGTAGAGGACGACCCCTCGACCAGGCGGCTCTACCGGTTTCTGCTCGCCAACAGCGGTTATACCGTTGTTGAGGCCGAAGATGGCATCGCCGCGCTCGAGCACCTTCAGAAGACCGCCGTTGATGTGATCATCACTGATATGAACATGCCGCGCATGGGAGGAATGGAACTGGTGCGCGCGTTGCGCCAGAACAACTCCGGCGTCTATGTGATCATGGTCACCGCGTTTGGCACGCCCGATACCGAGAAGAACGCCTACCGCGCCGGGGTCAACGAGTATCTCAGCAAGCCTTTTGAGTTTGAGGAGCTCGAACGCCGCGTGAAGGAGTTTTTTGCCCGTCGTAAGGCATGACTCGCTCAACAAAAGGACTGTCCTGGGCCACGCTCCCACACCCTCCCAGCAAGCGGCTCTGCAACGACGGGATGTCGTCATGGTCATCGAAAGCACCATTTCTCGGAAGGAGTTTCTGCGGCATGCCTTGAGCCGACACTTCCGACGCCCAGGATTCTATCTCTACGCCTTCGTTGCCGCCACGCTGACGGCGTATGGCTTTTTTGCGCCCAACGCGCCGACGATCCTCTACCTGGCCGCCTGGCTCCCGCTGCTCGTCTACGGCGCCGTGGGGTGGATCATCATTACCCGGCGCAGCCGCGATACCAGTCTGCCGATCTACCTGCCAACCCGCTATGAGCTTGACAAGCGCGGCGTGGAAATGAGTTCGCGCCAGGGCCGCACCACCTTCGCCTGGGACGAGTTCCGCAACTGGCGCAAGGCTGAGGGGGTGTATGAACTTACCCTCCGCAGCGGCCAGTTGCTCATAATCTCCCAGCGCGCCCTCTCGCCGCGCCAGGCCGCCGCCCTGGAAGATCTGCTCAAGAAGCAGATCACGCCGCGTCCCGAGCCAGGCGTGTTCGATACGTGAGGATACAGCCATGCGCACAACCCTTCACTGGTGGCAGATCCCGTCATAGGCTTATTGATTGCGGATACCCGCACCCCGGCTCCGCGGGAACGGAGGGGTTGGGAGAGCGACGCTCTCCCAACCCCTCCCTTTGTTCATTTCCACCATGAGCGGCGAAGCAGTGCCGCTTGAATCGCCTAACGTGAACATAGGCTGCTGGAGCAGGGGTGTGGGGAAATCAGGTTTCCCCACGCCCCTGCCCGCGGGAGGGTGAGGGCGCAGCCCGCCCGCAGGAGGGTGTGGGAGGGCTGCGCCCTCCCAGGAAGAACCTTTTTTTCATCCCCTCGGTGTGCGGCGCGAGCCGCATGGAGGGCTGAGGTGACCATCGTTCGCTGCGTTCAGCCCCCCTCCCAGCCTCCCCCCGCTGGGGGGAGGAGCCGGGTGCCCGCCCCCAGTGGGGGAGGGGGCCGGCGCCGTGCCCGCGGCGCCGTGGCGTGGGCGTCCCGCCCGCGCTCCCAGGGCATGTTCATTGGGCATTGTGCGCCATGCGCATGACCGTCTCACGTGAACATAGGCCCCAGGGGTGTGGGGAACCCGGGTTTCCCCACGCCCCTGCCCGCGGGAGGGCTTGCGGGGCGCAGCCCTCGAGCAGGGGTTGCGTATCACGACGCCCCGGTGCGCGGTACATAAGCGAACCGTGTTGATCGAGGCGCCTGAGCTACGCGCGGATCTTGTCCGGCGCATGGCCAGACCGCTCGCCCCTGGCTGTAGGTTCACCGCGCCCAATCCAACGTCCGCAATCGCAGGTAGCCACCCGGTGCCGGAGGTTCGCGTCTATGCCATCGTTTCCTTGCATCCTTGCCCCGCATCGTCGCCGCTGGAACGCCGCGCAAGCGCTCGCCGCCGCCCTGACCCTCGTGCCGCTCCTGATCGTCTTGCTCCTCCCACGGCAGGCCGCGGCCCAGGGCGGCCTGCCTTCCGGCAACGCCGTCTCCACTGCCGCCGTGCCCTGCCTGGCAGCGCCTGTCTACGCCGTTGCCCGCAACGACGACACCATCTTCGAACCGCGCGCAGATGTGCATGCCGTTGTATCGGTATCGTCGTCCAATACCCGCGCGCTTGCCCCGCTGGGGCGGCGTCCGCCGGGCAGCCCGGCGAGCGCGCGCGTCCAGAACGGCATCGGCGCCGTCTACGGCCTGGCCTACGATGACGGCGCGCTTAGCGGAACGCCGCGGCTCTTCGCCGCGGCCCATCTGCGCCGCTTTACCGCCTTCGGCCCCGGTGGTCCCGGCGCGATCTACGCTATCAACCCCGCCACGGGGGCCTGGTCACTTTTCGCCACTGTCCCCGGCAATCACTGGGAGCGCAGCGGCAACGACACGCATGACAGCGCCGCCACCGCGCGCACCGGCACGAGTGGTCTGGGCGGCATCGCCATGCATCCGGAGGGGCGCTACCTGTTCATCGTCAATATCTCCGAGCGGCGCATCGAGCGCCTGGATGTCACCACCGGCGCCTTTCTCCCCCCTATGTCGCTGGACGGCGCCTACGCCGCCATCGGGCAGGATGCCGCCGGGACCTATCCCTTTGCGATCGCCTTTGCGCCGCAACTGGTCAACGACGCCCCGGCCATGCTGGTTGGCCTTACCAATCGCCGCACCGCTACCGTCTTCGTCGCCACCTTCTACCGCACCCCCGGCGGCAGTTGGAACTGGGGCGCCTCTCTCGTACAGAACCTTCGTGGCAGCGACATGCTCGATCGCCTGGATGGCACATCGCTCTCCGGGGGGATCATCAGCTCTCTCCATAACGGCATTGGCGGGAACGGCGCCGCCTGGAATCCCTGGGTAGACGCCGAAGGCGAGATGGCCCGTTCGAACGATAGGGTCGCGCATCCCCAGCCCCTCCTGACCGACCTCGCGATCGCTCCTGACGGGCAGACTTTGCTCCTCGGCATCCGCGACCGGGCCGGCGACCAGCTCTTTTTCCGCGACCCGCCCCCCGGTGGCTACCAGGTCACCTCCCAGGGCGACACGCTGGCCTACCGCTGGACGGGCAGCGGGTGGCATCTTGTCAGCATCTCCCGCGCCGATCCGCTTAACCGTACTCCCGGCGACGGGCGCACCTGGCCCGCTCATCGCTACGATGTCTTCACCGACAACCTGCACCGCTTCCTCGCAGGCGACGTGCCGCCCCACACCGAAAACCACATGGGTGGACTGGCGCTTCTCCCTGCCGGTGCAGATCCTTCCCAAACCCAGGTAGTCGCGACACAACTCTTCGGCGCTAGCCAGGCCGCAGTTAGCTTCTATGCCGGCAGTGGCGGTCAGGAAACTGCTGTGCAGACCATCATCGGCCAGACCATGCCTACGAAATCCGCCGCCCTGGGCGATGTCGAACCCCTCTGCGCGTATGCCTACGTCCAGGGTGTGGTCTGGGACGACGCCAACCACGACGGCATCCGCCAGGACGGCGAACCGCGGCGCGCCAACGTGCCCATTGAACTTACCGATGCCGCCGGGACGGTCCTGGCCACTGCGGCCACTGATGCCCAGGGGCGCTACCGCTTCGCCGCTGCGCCGAATCGGGATCTGCGCGTCCGCATTGCCCTGTCGGCCTTTGCGCCGGGTGGCGCGCTCCACGGCTTTAGCTATACCACGCCCAACGCCAGTAGTGACCTGACCCGTGACAGCGACGCCGGAGCACAGGGCATCATCCTCGCCGGCACGCGCAGCGACCTGCTGAGCGGTTCGCTCCACGACCGCGAAGCCGCCCGCCTGGCCCGTCAGGAGGACCGGCGCACCCTGGACCTGGGCCTCCGCGCCGGGGTGGACCTGACCATCTCACTCACCGCTCCGGCCCAGGTGCGCGCTGGCGATCCATTTCCCTACGACGTCACCATTCGCAACCTGACCGCGACGAGCAGCGCGGCCAATGTTCAGGTGATGCTGACTCTGCCGCCGGGCACGGAGCGTCTTGATGGCGGCATGCCGATTATCTGGAACGTCGGCACGCTCGAAGCGGGCGGGGCGCGCACCTATCGCGCCTGGGCGCGTGCCCCGCAGCCGGTCTGGCCGCCGTCGGTCACCGCCACGGCCCGCGTCGCCACCACCACGCCCGAAAGCGATCTGACCAACAACGAGGCCGCGGCGACGACAACCATCCAGGCCCCTGACGTGACCGTGCAACTCTTCGCGCCCGATCGCGTGCTGATCGGCACACCGTTCCAGGCGCTGCTTCAGGCGCGCAACCAGGTCACCGACGCCCTTGCCCGCGCCGACAACGCCGTGGTCACGGTCTCGCTCTCCAGCGGGTTGGTCTTTGACGATGACGGCCAGACTACCCGCACGTTCAACCTGGGCACGCTCGCGCCGGGCGAAGGGCGTAGCCTCTGGCTGCCTCTGCGCTCCACGTTACCTGTCCCCGACCCGGCGCATCCGCCGCTCGTGACCATCAGCGCTCGCATTACCACCACCACGCCGGAGTGGACCCTGCTCAACAACCAGGCTGCGGCCACGGTGGCCATCGTTGCGCCTGACCTTGTCCTGACCAAGAGCGCCCCTCCAGAGGCGCTGGTGGGAAGCGATGTGACCTACACGTTGACGGTGCGGAACCGTGGCAGCAGCGTGGCCTGGGGTCAGAGCCTTAGCGACCCGTTGCCTGCCGGAGTGACCTTCGTGGGCGTGGATCATCCAGCCTGCGCCTACGACGCGACTGCCCACGTCGTGCGCTGTGCCTGGAACGATCATCGTCTCGATGAAATCGCCACCTTCCGCATCATCGTCCGCCCGACGGTGGACGCGGCAGAGATCCTCCGAAACACGGCCACCGTGACCACGACCACGGCCGGCGACCCGCCAGGCAACAACACTGCCACCACGACCACCCGTGTGCTCTTCCCCGACGTTGCTATGAGCCTGGCGCTAAGCCCGTCGCCGCTGCCGGTGGGCGAGTGGGGCAACCTGGTGGTTACGGCAGAAAACCTGGGGACAGGCGCGGCCAACGATCCGACCATCGACCTGACCCTGGACGATGGCGCGATCCTGGGGAACCTGCCCGCCCAATGTATGGCTACCGGCCCTCTCAGCGCGCGCTGCGCGGCCCGCGACCTGCGTCCGAACGGCAGCGAGGTCTGGACGCTGCGCATCCCCATCCGCCTGCCTGCCACGCCCGCCGACGCGGCCACGTTCCCCGCCGATGCCATCGGCGCCCGCGCGAGCATTCGCACGAGCACCCCGGAACGCCCGCTGGACCAGACCAACAACACTGCGGCGACGAGCGCGGAGGTCATCCGCCCCAACGTGTACGTCACGGCGCGGGGGCCGGCGGCGATCATCGGTTGGGGCAGCATCTACGCCTACGAGGTAGACTACGGCAACCTCTACCGCCGCCGCCACGACCTGACCCGCGCGGCAACCGGCGTGACCCTGCGCATCACCCTTCCGCCCGACGCGCAGTTCCGCCGCGCCAGCATCCCCCCTGGCCGCGTGAGTGGCCGGGTGCTGGAGTGGGACCTGGGCAACCTCGCTCCGCGCTTCCAGTCGTCCCAACCATTGACCATCGTGGTGCAGACTGACGTGCCAGCGGGCCGGATCCTGCGCATGGAGGCGCTGATCGCCACGGTCACGCCGGGCGACGACCCCGCTGACAACCGCGCCATGGTGGAGACGCCGGTTGATCCGCCGCCGACGGTCGAGCAGGGCCAGGCGCGCCTCCGATTGGCGATCAACTCGGAGTTCGACCCGCTGACCGGCGGCGCCAACCCGACCGACGCGGTCTACCTGACCGAAGGGACACAGTTTGCCTGGCCCGCCGGGGAGACGCTGCGCTTCACGCCACGGCTGACCGAGATCGTCTTCCCCAACGAGTGGGATCCGCTACTGCTCTTCCCGCACTACGAGTACCGGGCAACGATCACCGGCTGGCGCGTGACCGGCTACCGGGACGACCGTGGCGTCTGGCACGACCCGCGCGTGAACGCCGGAACGACGGGTTGCGCCCTATCGCCAGCCGGATTGCCAGGATGCATGCATGCCTACCTCGGCGGCGCGACCTTAGCTGAGATGCGCGCCAATCGCCCGGTGCGCGAGGACGAGATTGCCCGGCAGGCCCAGGTGTACTGGAGTCAGATGCCCCTCCCGGCCTTCAGCAGGCAACAGGGGCACGCCTACGGACTGGAGCGCCTCGCCCCGGTCGGCATGCGCGTGGCGGTGGACGCCGAGGTGTGGATCGTGAACACGGCCCCGGACCCCGATGACCTGTGGGACGGCGAGCCGCCGGAGATTCCGGTCGCGCCGCTGCCGCCGCCCCAACAGCAGGTCTACGAAGAGACGTTTACAGTAAATCTGGTTGCCCCGCGCAGCGTCGTGGGGCCGGGGAGCCTGCCGCGCTAAATGCGGCCAGAACCCTCCCCGCCGGCAGGGGCATGGGGCAACCCGGTTGCCCCATGTTCCAACAGGTGTTGGGTAGCCTGACACTCCCGCAAGAACGGACAAGGAACCGAGGAGAAATGCATGGACCACCTGACACGGAGTGTGACGAAACATCCCGCGCGCGCCGCGGCCCACCGGCCCGCCGGGCGCCCGAAGGCGCCCGATCGCTGTGCGCAGGCCACCTGCGTAGCCTGCTGGAGCCGGCGCAGGCCGGCTTCGCAGGAGGTAGCCCGCGACTTCAACTGCCGGGTGAGGGGGAACGCACAGGACGTTTCGTCGCCCGCCCTGACACGAGACTGGCGCCGGCGGCGCACCCGCGGGCAGGCCCTCGTTGAGACGCTGCTGGTCATACCGATCCTGCTCCTGCTGGTCATGGGGTTGATCGGGCTAGGGCAGATCCTGCTGGCCAACTACACCGTGACGCAGGCGGCGCGGGCCGCGGCGCACCAGGCGGCCATCGCCGGGGGCGGGCCTGCGGGGGAGACCGTGGCCAGGACCGCCGCCCAGCAGGTTATCGCCGCCGGGGTAGGGATGGAACCCGAGCAGGCCCGGATCGCGGTGACGTGTGCCGCGCCGTGCCGGCGCTACGCACCGATCACCGTCACGGTGCGTTACCAGGGGGAGTTCTGGGCGCCGCTACCGCCGCTCTTCACGGCTTTCGAAGTTCGGGCGGAGGCAGTGCGGGCCACCGAGCGCGACCAGCACTAGCGGCTCACCGCAAAAGATTGTTCTTGGGAGGGCGTAGCCCTCCCAAACCCTCCCAGGGGCCGGGGCCTGGGTGCGCGGGCCTTCGGCCCGCGTCCGCTGAGGTATGGGGAAACCCGGGTTCCCCATCCCCCTCGCCGAGGGCGTATGTTCACGTTAGCCGTCCATGCGACTCGCGCACAACGCCCGATGAACATCGCCTGGGAGCGCGGGCGGGACGCCCGCGTCGCGTCTCCGCGGGCAAGGTGACGGCCCCCCTCCCCAGCCCTCCCCCCGCTGGGGGGAGGGAGTCCGGCTCCTCCCCCCAGCGGGGGGAGGTTAGGAGGGGGGGCAGCGCCGCATGCGCGTAGGTGAGCAGCCTATGTTCACGTTAGCCGTCCATGGTCGAGGCCCACAACACCCGATGAACATGGGGGTGTGGGGGAACCTGGTTCCCCCATTTTCACGTTAGGTCTGAACAGGTGCCCGGAACGCGTAAGTGTTCACACTTGGGGTAACCCACGCGCCTGGGAACGCGGGCGGGACGCCCGCGTCGCGTCTCCGCGGGCAAGATGCCCGCGCTCCCGGGCCGTTTGCATCGGGCGTTGTGCGCCCCGCGAATGTGGCCTGATGTGATGGACGACCAGTAACGTGCGGCGCAGCCGATCTTACGTCCTTTTATTCGTTATACAGGATCGTAAAAGGTTTGG